>CAIYSZ010000057.1 GCA_903928965.1 uncultured Pseudomonadota bacterium | reverse complement strand
CCGCATTTCATACAGGAAGCATTGATTCAGCACTTGCACGGCCTGAGCGCCTACCCAAGCACCAAGGGCATGCCGGAATTGCGTCAGGCCATCGCCCGCTGGCTGATGCACCGCTTCGGCCTGCCCGCCGCCGCCGTGGACGCGGAACAGCACGTATTGCCGGTCAACGGCAGCCGCGAGGCTTTGTTCTCCTTTGTGCAAGCTGTGGTAGACCCAGCCGAGCAAGCATTAGTGTTGATGCCGAATCCGTTTTACCAAATATACGAAGGCGCGGCCCTGCTGGCCGGCGCGCGGCCCTATTATCTAAACACCACCGCCGAAACAGGTTTTCTGCCCGATTTCGATGCCGTGCCGGAAGCGGTCTGGCGACGCTGCAAGGTATTATTCATTTGCTCGCCCGGCAACCCCACCGGCGCGGTGCTGCCGGCGGCGCAACACCGCAAATTGCTGGCATTGGCCGAGCGTTATGACTTCATCATCGCCTCGGATGAATGCTACACCGAACTGTATTTCGACGAAAACGCGCCGCCGCCCGGCCTGCTCGGCAGCGCCTACCAGGCCGGCAACACCGATTTCCGCCGCTGCGTCAGCTTTCAAAGTCTTTCCAAACGCTCCAACGCGCCGGGCTTGCGCTCAGGTTTCGTCGCCGGCGACCCCGGCATTCTGCGTCAATACCTGAAATACCGCACCTATCATGGCTGCGCCATGCCGTTGCCGACCCAGCACGCCAGCATCGCCGCCTGGCGCGACGAAGCTCACGTGCGGCACAACCGCGACCTATACCGGGCAAAATTCGCCGCCGTGCTGAACATCCTGCGCGACGCCTGCGAAGTGGAGCAACCCGCCGCCGGTTTTTACCTGTGGCTGCGCACCCGCGGCAACCGCGGCCTGAATTTGAGCGGCGAGGAATTCGCCCAACACTTGCTGGGCCGCAAAAACATCACCGTATTGCCCGGCGGCTATTTGTCGCGGGATAATGACGGAATAAACCCCGGCGCCGATTACGTGCGCATGGCCTTGGTCGCGCCGCTCAACGAATGCGTGGCGGCGGCGGAACGGCTGAAAACTTTTATCAACTCATTTAACTGATTTTTTGTTATGTCAAATTTGGAATCGATCATCGAACACGCTTTTGAAAACCGCGCCGAAATCTCCCCGGCCACTGTTTCCGCCGAGGTGCGTGAAGCCGTCGCCAGCGCCCTGGAACTGCTGGACAAAGGCCAAGCGCGGGTAGCCGAGAAAAAAGACGGAAATTGGGTTACGCATCAATGGCTGAAAAAAGCCGTATTGCTATCGTTCCGCATCAATGAAAACCAAGTCGTCGACAGCGGTGATATACGCTATTACGACAAAGTCCCCACCAAATTCGGCCGCTACGGCGCGGAAGAATTCGCCAAGGCCGGCGTGCGCGTAGTGCCTAACGCCGTGGCGCGCTACGGCTCCTACATCGCGCCGGGCGCGATTTTAATGCCGTCCTACGTCAACATCGGCGCTTATGTAGACAGCGGCACCATGGTGGACACCTGGGTTACGGTCGGCTCTTGCGCGCAAATCGGCAAAAACGTACATTTGTCCGGCGGGGTCGGCATCGGCGGCGTGCTGGAGCCCTTGCAGGCCAACCCGACCATCATCGGCGACAATTGCTTTATCGGCGCCCGCTCGGAAATCGTGGAAGGCGTCATCGTGGAAGACAATTGCGTGGTTTCCATGGGCGTCTACATCGGCCAAAGCACCAAAATCTATAACCGTTCGACCGGTGAAATCAGCTACGGCCGCATTCCCGAAGGCTCGGTGGTGGTCTCCGGCAACTTGCCGTCACAAGACGGCAGCCATAGTCTGTATTGCGCGGTCATCATCAAACAAGTGGACGAAAAAACCAGAAGCAAAACCGGCATCAACGAATTGCTGCGCGATTAAGCCCGGCGTTTCCCGCCGGCCAAGCGACTGGCGGGAAACGAGCCTCAAACCGCCGTAAGTTTTGCGCGCACGCGCGCCAAATCCTCCGCCGTATCCACGCCCGCCTCGGGAGCCGCCGCCACCGTAGCCACGCGGATTTTTTCGCCCGCCCACAAAATCCGCAATTGCTCCAAGGCCTCCACTTGCTCTAACGGGCTGACCGGCAATTGCCGGTAGCGACGCAAAAACCCGGCGGTATAGGCATAGACGCCGATATGCCGCAAATAGCCGGCCTGTTCCGGCGCCACCGGTTGCGGCTGATTAAAGCCGTCTCTATACCAAGGTATTGGCGCGCGGCTGAAATATAAGGCATAGCCATGCCGGTCGGTCACCACCTTCACCGCGTTTGGATTAAAAATCTCGCCCGTATCGCTGATAGGCGCGGCCAGCGTGGCCGCCGCCGCATCGCCCTCGGCCAAGGCGCTTGCCGTTAGGCGAATATACTCCGGCGGCAGCAATGGCTCGTCGCCTTGCACGTTGACTATCACGGTAGCGTCCGGCCAGCCCAATAAATCGGCGGTCTCGGCAATCCGCTCGGTCCCCGAGGCATGGCCGGGCAAGGTCATCACCGCATGCACGCCCAATCCCGTCACCGCGTCACGAATGCGTTCGTCATCGGTGGCCACCACCACTTGCTCGGCCCCGGCCGCTTGCGCCTGGGCGCAAACGTGCGCGATCATCGGTTTGCCGGCGATATCCAACAAGGGCTTGCCCGGCAGGCGGCTGGAAGCGAAGCGGGCCGGAATGACCGCCTTAAACCCGACGTTCATGGATGCGTAACGTGTTGACGCAAGGCTTCGTTTTCCTCAAAACTCAAGGCGCGCGCCTCTTCCTCCAGCATCACCGGAATGCCGTCGCGCACCGGAAACGCCAAACCGTCGGCCTTGCAGATCAACTCCTGCTCCTCCGTCTTAAAAATCAAACCGCTTTTGCAAAGCGGACAGACTAAAATATCGAGTAATTTTTTATCCATGGTTTTTCTTCCACAACAAGTTAAGCACCGCCGCCGCGAACGCGGGCGGCAATTCCGCCGTCACCGGCAAATACCAATGCGTAGGCCGCGCGAACGCCCGACATTTCACCGCATCTTTTTCAGTCATGATCAGCGGAGCATCGCCGGCAAAACGCAAATCCTCCGCCTGATACAAATAATGAT
This sequence comes from uncultured Pseudomonadota bacterium, assembly GCA_903928965.1. Taxonomy (GTDB): domain Bacteria; phylum Pseudomonadota; class Gammaproteobacteria; order Methylococcales; family Methylomonadaceae; genus Methylomonas. Next base: position 96,822 of record CAIYSZ010000057.1, on the reverse strand, counting down.
CCGGATAGGCGCGGACGCGGCAATCCAGCCCGGCGGCCTCCAATTGCTTGAAAAACCGCTTCGGGTTACCAATCGCCGCCAAGGCATGGCAACTCTGGCCGCGAAAATCCGCCAACGGCCTGTGTTCGCCGTTTTGCAGATTCACCAGGGTCTGTCCCAAGCATTGCATGATGAACATATGCTCGTTCAACGGTTCACCGCCGTTGACGACCTGCAAATTCGCCTGCATCAGGCGTGATTGCGGCTCGCGCAACGGCCCGGCCGGCAAGCAGTAACCGTTGCCGAAATAACGCTGGCCGTCCACTACGATAATTTCGATATCCCTTTGCAAGGCGTAATGTTGCAAGCCGTCGTCCGAGATGATCAAATTACAATCGGTTTGCGCCAACAACAGCCGCGCCGCCGCCGGACGATCCCGGCCCACAGCCACCGGACAGCCGCAACGTTCGCTCAGCAGCACCGCCTCGTCGCCGACCGCCGCCGGCGCATCTCCGGCCGCGACCAAACGCTCCCCCGCTTCCCCGCCGCCGTAACCGCGGCTAACCACGCCCGGCCGGTAGCCTTCACGGCGCAGCAATTCCGCCAGCCAAATCACCAGCGGCGTCTTGCCGGAGCCGCCGACGGTTAAATTCCCCACCATGATGACCGGAACCGGAAGCCTAACCGAACGCAAAACGCGGATGCGGTACAAAAAACGGCGCAGCCGCACCGCGTCCGCATAAAACATCGAAAACGGCGTCAGCCAGGGAGACAAATACATCTCCGAATACCAAGCATCGGTCAACCATTTTTCCAGACGCGCCTTCATTGAACGCCTCCCGCTTCGGGCCGGGTAGCAAAGGTAATTTGCACAAAACCGCTTTGCCCAGCCGCCTCCAAGGCGGTGATAACCGCTTGATGCGGCGTTTTGGCATCGGCGTTGATGATAAACGGCGCATCCCGCCAGCCCGCCGGCATTTGGGCCAGCGCCGCCCGCAATCCGGGACCGCTGGGCGGCGATACCGGCCGCGCCTTATCCTCCTCAGGCGTGGACAAGGCGTACTCCCCGGCGGCGTCGATAAATAAATTGACCGCGGGCGATTTCGGCGACGCCGCGCCCCCGGCGCTGGGCAATTGAATTTTCAAATCGGTATGCTGGCGAAAAGTAGTCGCCAACATGAAAAAAAACAGCAGCACCAGCAATACGTCTATCATTGGAATCAAACCAATGTCCACCGCCGCGCGGCGCTTGCGCCGAAACTGCATCAGCCCGCCTCCCGGTCGCCCTGCATGAAATCAATCAGGCGCAAAGCCTCTTCCTCCATGCGCACCACATGATCGTCCACCAAACGCTCAAAATAACGGTGAAAAAACAAGCTCGGTATCGCCGTGGTCAAGCCGGCCGCCGTGCAAATCAGCGCCTCCGAAATGCCTTGGCTCAATACCGCCGGATCGCCCAAGCCCGAAGCGGCGATGCCGGAAAACACCCGGATAATGCCGTCCACCGTGCCTAACAAACCCAACAGCGGAGTGACGGCGGCGATGCTGCCCAGCGCGTTCAAATAACGCTCCAATTCGTGGGTCACCTGCCGGCCTACTTCCTCTATGCTGGTTTTCATCATTTCCCGGCCGTATTTGCGGTTCAGCAAACCGGCGGCCAAAATCCGCCCCAGCGGCGAGCAAATTTTGATTTGCTTGATCGCGCCGTCGTCCAGCAAACCGTCTTGATGCAATCGCCAGATATGCGCCACCAATTCGGCCGGAATAATGCGATTGCGCTGTAGCGCCCACAAGCGCTCTAGGATAATGGCCATGGCCGCCACCGAACACAATAAAATCGGCGCCATCATCCAGCCGCCGCTTCGCAAAATTTCAAACACTTCGATCAACTCCGTTCAGGCTAGTGGATTAGGTTTATTCTACGGCATTGCCGCCGTTTCGGCCGGCTCGTCTTGCAAAAATATGCTTATAAATCGCCGCCGATACGTCCATGCTCATCCATCCAGATGTGCGGCAAACCCAACTCGCGCAGCCAAGCCGGGCCCTCGCGCTCCTTGAGCATGGCTATGGTCGTGGCGCTGCCGGCCACCACGCACTGATCGCCGATCACCGCCACGCCGGCCAAATAGCGCACCGGCCAACCGGTTTTCGGATTCAATACATGCGCATAACGCACGCCGTCTATCATCATGCACCGCTGATAATCGCCGCTGTAAGCCACCGCGCCGCGAGTCACCGCCAGATTAGTCAACACGTCTTCCGGCCGGCGCGGATGGCTTATGCCGACTATCCAAGGCTGACCGTCGCCGCGCGGCCCCACCATGCACAAATCGCCGCCCAGATTCACCAACGCCCGCCGCACCCCCGCGGCGCGGCACAGATTCGCCGCCCGGTCCACCGCGTATTCCTTGACCACGCCGCCAAAATCCAACTCCATCCCCGGCTGTAAAAACCGTAGCGCCGGCGGCCGCCATTCCAATTTAGACCAGCCTATGCGCTCCAGCAAGTCATCTATTTCAGCTTGGCCGGGCAAACGCTGTTCGCGAAACTTCCATGCCCGCCGCAGTAAACCCGAACTGATATCGAACAATCCGTCGCTTTGCAGATAACAGGTTTGCGCATAATCCAATAGCAACGCCGTCTCCGCGTCCACGTTCACCGCCCCCCCGGCGGCGGCGGCGCGATTGATTTCGCTCAACAAGCTATCCTCCCGGTAACGGGAATATTTAGCCTCCAAGCGCAGCACTTCGGCAATAATGTCGCGGCTCAATTTTTCCGCTTGCCCGGCGCTCGCGCAAAAAAATTGCAACTCGCACAAAGTGCCCATGGCCTTAAATTGAAAACTAAAATGATTTAACTCTGCCGGCATCGCGCAACATTGCATCTCATAAAAACATTCGCCCCATTTTAATGCGGAATCCAAGGTAATAGGCTGGCTCAATTACAATTGCGCCGTTGACATCCCTACGGCTGTTATAATAATACTTTGAATCAAGCGAAGTTTATGCCAAGCAACCAGCCCGTCATAGCTCTGACCCCTGGCGAACCGGCCGGCATAGGTCCGGACCTGTGCGTGCAATTGGCGCGGCAAGAGCAGGATTGCCGGCTACTCGCCATCGCCGACCCGGAATTGCTCGCCAGCCGCGCCCGCTTGCTGGGCTTGCCGCTGGAAATTTCTTGCCTGCGACACTCCGAGCAAGTTCCGCCGCACCGCGCCGGCCGCTTGAGCGTACTCCCGGTCGCCCTGGCGGCGGAGCCTGTTTGCGGCCAATTGAACCCGGCCAATAGCGCATACGTATTGCAAACCATACGCCTGGCGGTGCAAGGCTGTTTGCGGCGGGATTTCGCCGCCATGGTCACCGGGCCGGTGCATAAAGCGGTCATCAATCAAGCCGGGGTCGATTTTACCGGACATACCGAATTCATCGCCGCCATTACCGGCGGCGAACCGGTGATGATGCTGGCCACCCCCGGCTTGCGGGTCGCCTTGGCCACCACGCATTTACCGTTGGCGCAGGTTAGCGCCGCCATCAATACGCCGGGTTTGATCCGGCTGTTGCAAACCCTGCACGCGGATTTACGCCGCCGTTTCGACTTGCCCGATCCCAAAATCCTGGTCTGCGGCCTAAACCCGCACGCAGGAGAAGGGGGCTATCTAGGGCGCGAGGAAATTGACGTCATCCAGCCGGCGTTGGATTTTTTGCGAAGCCAAGGCATGCGGCTGATAGGTCCGCTGCCGGCCGATACCTTGTTCAACGAAAAAAACCTGAGCCAAGCCGACGCGGTATTGGCCATGTATCACGACCAAGGGCTGCCGGTATTGAAATACAAAGGCTTCGGCAACGCAGTCAACATTACCCTGGGCTTACCCATCATCCGCGCCTCGGTGGATCACGGCGCGGCCCTGGATTTGGCCGGCTCCGGACGCGCCGACGCCGGCAGCTTGCGCCTGGCGCTGCAAACCGCCATTGACATGGCGCGGGCCGCTTAGCGGCCGCGCCATGAAAATAAATCGCCGCCCATTACACTTCAATTAAAGGTAATTTGACTTCATGCATCAAGCCCGTAAACGCTTCGGCCAGAATTTTCTGCAAGATGCCTCGATTATTCAGCAAATCCTGGCTTGCGCCGGGCCGCGCCCCGGCGAACATTGGCTGGAAATCGGCCCCGGCCTGGGCGCGTTGACGCAACCCTTGCTCAACACCGGCGCGATAGTGGACGCCATTGAACTGGATCGAGACTTGGCCGCGCATTTACGCCGCCGATTCTTGGCGCGTGAAAACTTCACCTTGCATAACGCCGATGCGCTGGCATTCGACATCCGCTCCATAGCCAAACCGGGCGAGAAACTAAAAATTATCGGCAATCTACCCTATAATATTTCGACGCCCTTATTGTTTCACTTATTGGAATATAGCGATTTGATCGCCGATATGCTGTTCATGCTGCAAAAAGAAGTGGTTGATCGTTTATGCGCCGAACCCGGATGCAAGCAATACGGTCGTTTGACCGTGATGACGCGTTATTTTTGCCAGGCGGAATACGTGTTCGACGTGCCGCCGGAAAGCTTTCATCCCGTGCCTAAGGTCATGTCGGCCATTATCCGTCTTACCCCGCACCCGTCGCCGCCGGCGCAAGTCGGGGACTTGCCGCTGTTTCAAGAATTAGTGACCCGCGCCTTTTCGCAACGGCGCAAGACCTTGCGCAATACCCTGAAACCAAGCGTAAACGCCGAGCAACTGCAAGCCTTGGGGCTGGACCCGGGCCTACGCGCCGAAGCCCTGAGCTTGTCCGATTTCGCCTTGTTAGCGCGCTGGGCGGCGGCGCAAAAAACCACCGCCTAGAAAAACTATGTCGTTAATACAAGCGCCGCCAGCGGCCACCGGCCAATTCATCCTCCTGTGCGGAGCCTTGGGCTGCGCGGCCGGCGTCGGCTTGAACGCATTGATCGATTGGCTGCCCGCGCGCCTTCAGCGCGATTGGCGGCTGGAATGTTATGACTATTTACAATTGCCCCCGCCCGCAACGGCGGACGAAGCGCCGCCTAGCCGCGCGCCGGGACGCCGCTATCCCGTGGTAATCTTTCTGGCCGCGCTGGGTTCCGCCGCGGCGGCTTGGCGTTTTGGGCAAAGTCCGGCCGCGTTGGCGGCGTTGATTTATACCTGGGCTCTTCTGGCGCTGGCTTTTATCGATAGTGAACGGCAATTATTGCCCGATCATCTGACCATGCCGATGCTATGGCTGGGATTATTACTGTCGCTGTTTCATCTATTCGCGGACAGCCGGGATGCGATTATCGGCGCGGCGGCCGGATATTTAAGCCTCTGGTCGGTCTATAAAACCTTTCTGGCTTTGACCGGCAAGGAAGGCATGGGGTATGGCGATTTCAAACTGCTAGCCATGTGCGGAGCTTGGCTAGGCTGGGCCTATTTGCCGCAAATCATATTCCTTGCTTCGCTTGGCGGCGGCTTGGCGGGGCTGGCGTTGATATGGCGCAACCAGCTCGCCCCAGGCCAAGCCATGCCGTTCGGACCTTATCTGGCGGCTGCCGGTTGGTTGGCCATGTTCTGCGGCGACCGTTTGAACGAATATTATTTTGATTGGGTCGGCTTGTGATTAGTTTGACTTGTGATTATGTCGGCCTATGACTGATTCGGTTGACGCGCAATGTTGAAAATCGGCCTCACCGGCGGCGTGGGCTCCGGCAAATCAACCGCTTGCCGGATGTTCGACGAACTGGGCGCGGCGATTATCGACGCCGACCTGATCGCCCGCGACCTGTTGCAACCGGGAGCGCCGGCCGTGGCGCGGCTGGCTGCATTGTTCGGCGACGGCGTATTGGACGCCGCCGGCCATCTCAAGCGAGCCGAACTGCGGCAAATGATATTCTCGGACCCGAACAAGCGCCGGAATTTGGACAGCGTGATGCACCCATTGATCTACGCAAAAATAGCCGAGGAAATTCCGCAAGCGCAAGGGATATATTGTATTATTGCCGCGCCACTGTTGTTGGAAACGGCTCCGGCCGGATTGGCGGATAGAGTATTAGTGATCGATTGCCCGCTAAAGCAGCAATTGGCCCGTGTATTGCAACGCGACGGCGTCGATTGGCGGCAAGCCAGACGCATTATTCAGAGCCAGATGCCTAGGCGGCGGCGTCTGGCGATGGCGGACGACGTGATCGACAATTCGAACTCTATTGCACATCTTGCGGAACAAGTTCAAAATCTACACCAATTTTATAAATCATTAGCCTCGGTTAGGACATCATCGGCTTGAACACATATACCACTTACGAATTCCCGCTTAATGAACGAATTCGAGTCTTCATGCGGCTAGAGCAACTGTTTCAACAGCTTGACCATTTCATGGCGAGGCATTCCGTTTTTGACAAACGCGCGGTCATTGATGTTCTGCTGGACATATTGACGATTTTTAGCCGTAGCGATTTAAAATCCGAGCTGATCAAGGAACTGGACCGGCAAACCAAAGCGTTCAACATGCTGGCCAACAGTCCGGGGGTGGATAAAGACAAATTGACGCTGACCTTGGCCGAATTGAATCAAGCTAGCCGCACCTTGTACGGCACCAACGGACGCATCGGCATCCGGGTAATGGAAAGCGACTTGTTTCAAAGCATTTCGCAGCGCAACTCCATCCCAGGCGGCAGTTGCTCCTTCGATTTGCCGGCGTTTCATTATTGGCTGGAGCAAGACCCGGCGGAGCAGCAAAAAGACGTGGAGCGCTGGACGCAACCGTTTAACGATATCCGCATCGCCATAGACCTCATCCTGAGCTACATTCGGCAAAGCAGCGTACCGACGCAAGAAACCGCCGCGGCCGGCTTCTTTCAACTCGCCCTGGATAAAAGCCATCCGGTGCAATTATTGCGCGTCTCGCTGCCGCGCCAAGCCAGCTGCTTTGCCGAAATCAGCGGCGGCAGGCACCGTTTCAGCGTTCGCTTTATGAAACCGTCCAGCGACGAAAGTCGGCCGAGCCAAGTTAGCGAAGACGTGAGCTTTCTACTAACCCGCTGCATATTTTGAGCGAAACGCCGCCAAACCCGCTGGAAGTTCCGTGTCCGCGCTGCCGAAAACCGGCGCGCTGGGGCGCTGGCTCGCCGTTCCCGTTTTGCAGCGAGCGCTGCCGCTTGATAGACCTTGGCGACTGGGCTTCCGAATCCTTCAAGATTCCCGGCGAACCGGCATTCGAGGACCTTGACGCTCCAGAATCCGGCGCGCCGACGGACGACCAATCGCCTTGATCACGCGGCTAACAGAGGCAGGCTATTATTCGGTCAAGCCCCTAGCCGCGCCGCCCGCTCCGGAAAGACTTGGTAAAATCATGGGACGCAGGTAACATAAATAACTTATTTTCCGCAACCAACTAGCCGTGCAATCCGTTCAAATTCACCGTAGAATAGTATACTTTTAGCATCCGCGGCCCGCTTCGGTTATCGCTCTCACGTTTGGCTAAAACAGGGATCAGCCAATGAAAATTCAAACCAAATCCGACCTGGAACGCGCTTTATCATTGTGCAAGGGCGCTTTTTTGTCCGCGGCGGGTTTCAGCATGGTCATCAATATCTTGATGTTGGCGCCATCGCTTTACATGCTACAAATCTATGACCGCGTGGTGGCCACCGGCAACCACGCCACATTGCTGATGCTGTCGCTGATTATTTTCTTTGTTTTCATTACCATGGGCTTGCTGGAGTGGGTACGCTCCCAAATCCTGGTGCGGGTCAGCGCCCGCCTGGAAACCCTGTTGAACGAACGCATCTTCGGCATCGCCTTTCAACACGCGCTTTACAGCGGGCGCGGCGGCGGACAAGCGCTGGAAGACCTGACCGGACTCAGGCAATTCCTGACCGGCAACGGCCTATTCGCTTTTTTCGACGCACCGTGGATGCCGTTTTACATCGCGCTGCTATTCGCTTTTCACCCCTGGTACGGCTGGTTTTCCGTGATAACGGGCGCGATATTGGTCGCCATAGCCATTATCAACGAAAAAGCCACCGCCGGCATGCTGGAAGAAGCCAACCGGGTGGCCCTGGCCGGCCGCGCCCAAGTCGGCCGCAACCTACGCAACGCCGAAGTCATTGAAGCCATGGGCATGCTGCGCCAAGTGCGGCGTCGCTGGAGCGACACCGCCTATCAAGTGCTGGAATTGCAATCGGCGGTCAGCTCGCGCGCCGGCCTAATCGCCGCCGTGTCCAAGATATTCCGCCTCACCTCGCAATCGCTCATCCTCGGTCTCGGCGCCTATCTAGTCATCGAACGCGAAATCACGCCCGGCTTTATGATTGCCGGCTCAATTCTATTAGGACGCGCGCTGGCGCCGATCGACATGATTATCGGCGTTTGGAAAGGCTTCATCAACGCCCGCGGCCAATACGCCCGTCTGCAAGAGCTGCTGCGCACTCCGGCCCCGGCGGAAAAAATGCCCTTGCCGCCGCCAAGAGGGGAAATACAAATTGAAAACGCCAGCATCATTCCGCCGGGCGCCAAAACACCGGCGATCAAGAATCTGAGCTTGACCATAGAACGCGGCGATATCCTCGGCGTGTTGGGTCCCAGCGGAGCCGGAAAATCCACGCTTTCCCGCGCCTTGCTGGGCGTGTGGCCGACCGCCAGCGGAAAAATCCGTTTGGACGGCGCGGAAATCTTCGCCTGGAACCGCGACCAGCTTGGCCCTTATATCGGCTACCTGCCGCAAGATATAGAATTGTTTGAAGGCAGCATCGGCGAAAACATCGCCCGCTTCGGCGACATAGACCCGGAAAAAGTCGTCGCCGCCGCCAAAATGGCCGACGTCCACGATCTGATTCTGCGCCTGCCGGACGGTTACGACACCATCATCGGCGCGCAAGGCGGCGTGCTGTCCGGCGGCCAGCGTCAACGCATAGGCCTGGCCCGCGCGCTTTACGGAGAACCGGTACTGGTGGTGCTGGACGAACCCAACTCCAATTTGGACGAACAAGGCGAGCAAGCGCTGGCCAACTCAATCAACCGCCTGCGGGAACGCCAGGCCACGGTGATCGTGGTCACCCACCGCCACAACATTCTTAATCACGTGAGTAAGCTCTTAGTTTTAAACGACGGAGAATTAGTGGTCTACGGCAGAAAAGATTTGGTAATCGCCCACCTGCAAAAAAACCAACCTCAACCCGCCACCGCCTAAAACCGCGCACAACAAAAACTCATGTCCCCGAACTCGCCCAACCGCCACCCTCACGCCTTATTGACCGACGACCGCCCTATCCGCCTCATCGGCTTGCTGGTCTTGCTGCTGACCGTCGGCGTGTTCGGCATTTGGGCCGGATTCGCGCCGCTGGACAGCGCCGCCGTCGCTCCCGGCTTTATTACCGTCAAATCCCACAAAAAAACCGTGCAACACCGCGAAGGCGGCATCGTCAGCCAATTACTGGTCAAGGACGGCGATTGGGTGCGGGAAGGCGATTTGTTACTGGTACTGGACGCCACCGAAAATAAAGCCGTGCTGGAAACGGCGCGCGGTCAATTCATCAGCCTGAGCGCGCAACTCGCCCGTCTGGAAGCCGAACGCGACCGCCTGCCGGCCCCGCGCTTTCCTCCCGAGTTGCTGAACTCCGCCGATAAGCGCTGCCTGGATGCCAGAAAAAACGAACTGGCCTTGTTTCAAGCCCGCAAACAATCCCATGAAGGGGAAATCGAAATTTTCAAACAGCAACTCAGTCTGCTGAAAAGCAAAATTTCCGGCATGCAGGCCGTGCGCGCCAGCAAGCAGGTTCTAGTCGCGTCCTACAGCGAGGAAATCAAGGATTGGGAGGAATTACTGTCCTCCGGCTACGCCGACAAATTGCGCTTGCGCGAATTGCAGCGCAATTATCAAAACAACTTGGGCGAAATCGCCTCCCTAACCGCGGACATCGCCGGGGCGGAAATTCAACTAGGCGAAAATCGGCTGAAAATCCTGCAACTGGAGCAAAAATTCCAGGAAGACGTCAGCGCCCGGCTGAATCAAACCCAATCCGAACTTTATGAGGTCAATCAACGCCTGCTGGCCTCGCAAGACAAAATGCAGCGCGTGGAAATCAAAGCTCCGGTTCCCGGCCGCGTCATGGGCCTAACGGTGCACACGCTGGGCGGGGTCCTGCCTCCCGGCGGCCCGATTCTAGAAATCGTGCCGCAAGAAGAAGAATTAATCATAGATGCGCAAGTCTCGGTGATGGATGTAGACAAAGTCAATCTTGGCATGCTGGCCGAGGTGCGTTTTCCCGGCTTCAAGCAAGCCGATCTGCCCTCCATCGAAGGCAAAGTCATCAACCTATCCGCCGACCGGGTGGTGGATGAACGCAGCGGCTCGGCTTATTATCAAGCGCAAATCGAATTGACTCCGGAAAGCCAGCAAAAAATGTCTCACCTAGCCTTATTGCCGGGCATGCCGGTGGAGGTCATGATCAAAACCGGCGAACGCACCATGATGCAATACCTGACCAAGCCGATTACCCAAACCTTCAACCGCGCCTTCGTCGAGGAGTAAGCCCCCGTATGTTCCGCCGCAAAACGCATGACTTCGGGGCGCAAGGCAAAACATTCCTGCCCGCGCTGGCGTTAACCCTTCTGATAACCAGTCTCGCCGGTTCTTCCTGCCGCGCGGACGATTTGCTCTCGGTTTATCAATTAGCGCTGCAATCGGCTCCGGAATTGAGAGCCGCCGGCTTTAAACTCGAAGTCGGCGAAGCGCAAAAAGGCCAAGCATTCGGCCAATTGCTGCCGCAAATCAGCGGCGTCGCCAACTGGTCGGAAAACAGTTTAAATCTGGTCGCGACCTCGGCCACGCAAAATTACACCGGTACCCGCTACTTTGTATCGCTGACGCAAAGTCTCATGGATTTTGCCAAATTCTGGGAATGGCGGCGTACCCACAGCCTGGAGCGGCAATTGGACGCCGAGCGTACCAACGCCCAAAATACCCTCATTTACGAAGTCACCCGACGCTATTTCGCCATACTTGACGCCCAGGATCAACTGCGCTTGACCAATCACGAACGGCAAATGTATGAACAACTCTCCGAACAAATCAATGTACTGTTCAGCAAGCAATTGGCCAAAATCACCGACGTTTACGAAGTGGAAAGCCGCCTGGATCAAATCAAGGCCGATGAAATAGAGGCGGAAAGTCAATTAGTGACCGCCCGGCAAAGCCTCAGCGAACAAACCAACGCCCCGCCGCTGGAATTGGCGCCGTTGCGCAAGCAAGTCGTCTTCCAAGCCCTAGACGGTAAACTGGAGGATTGGCTGGAGGTAGCCAGAAGCGAAAATCCGATGGTAACCGCTCAACATTTGGCGGTGGAATCCGCCGAAAACGAAGTGGCGGTCAAAAAATCCAGATACCTGCCGGTGGTGGACTTACAATTATATTTTTACGACACCGACACCGGCTACCAAAACGTCCGCACCGGACATTACCAAAACCAGGTGGCGGCTCTGAACGTCAACGTGCCGATTTTCAACGGCGGCTCCACCACCGCGGCGGTCTCGGAAGCGCAAAGCAAAGCGGCCTTGGCGCGCGAGGAACGAGAAGCCAAAACCCGCGCCTTAATCAAGGAAACCAGCGAGGCTTTCACCCTGTCCAACGCCAACGCCAAACGCATAGAAGCAACCGAAAAAGCCCTGTCATCGGCGCAAAAATCCCAACAAGCCATGCTCACCAGCTTTAATTACGGCGTAAAATCCATCCGCGAAGTGTTGGAAGCCGTGCAACACGAACACAAAACCGAACGCGAACTCAGCCGCGCCAAATATAATTACATCGTCAACCGCATGCGCTTTCAAAAAGCCATAGGCGCCATCAGCGAGGATAATTTATTGGAAATTAACGGTTGGTTGCAGGAGTAAATCCGAATTGCATTGTCGTGTATTCGCCCTTGTTGTCCAGTACTCATGGCGATTCTCACTGGGGCTGATTTGATCTTGGTAAATCTATTTCGGCAGAGAACGCCGCCTTTTTTCAAGTCCGACCATGCGCCGGATTCAATCATAGCTCAATTCATGGCGCCGCAAAAATTTCAGCCAGACTGTTTCTGCTCAAAATACGTTCCGACCAAAGCAATAATTCTTTTGAATCCGCAGCCTGTAGGCGTTGAGTTATATTGTCAACTACGCAGGCTTCTTCTCCAGAGCGGCTTTCACCTCGGCCGCGCTAAACGGCCAACCCAGCCAAGCGCCGTCGGCTACCCGCCACAGCACCGGAATCCGCGTCGCGAATTGCGCCTCCCACTCCGGATGCGCCAACAATTCCGCCTCCTCGAACGCCAGACCCGCCGTCTGCAATTCGTCTCGCGCCAGCTCGCATAAATGACAGCCGGCGGTTCCAATCAACACCCATTCCGCCACGCAAACCGCCTTAATGTTGCAGATGCGCCAGCAGCCAGCGCTCCGCCACTTCCACCCGCATGCCCTTGCGTTTGGCGTAATCGTGCAATTGATCTTGCTCGATCTTGCCCACGTTGAAATATTGCGCCTCGGGATGCGCGAAATACCAACCGCTCACCGAGGACGCGGGATACATAGCGAAACTTTCGGTCAAAGTCACGCCTATCCGCTCGCTGACCTGCAATAAATCGAATAGTTTTTCCTTCTCCGTGTGATCCGGACAAGCAGGATAGCCCGGGGCCGGCCGTATGCCCTGGTAGGCTTCCTCGATCAAATCCCGATTATCCAAAATCTCGTCCGCGGCGTAGCCCCAGTAAACGGTTCTCACCTGTTGATGCAAATACTCGGCGAAGGCTTCAGCCAGACGATCCGCCAAGGCCTTTAACATAATGGAATCATAATCGTCGTGCCGCGCCTCGAATTCCGCCAACTTGGCTTCTATCCCTAGCCCTGAGGTCACCGCGAAACCGCCGATATAATCCGCCACTCCCGGCGGAGAAACGAAATCCGCCAGGCAATAATTCGGCTTTCCGGACGGCTTGATGTTTTGTTGCCGCAAATGATGCAGCACGGAAAGCCGGCCCGCCCGGCTGTCGTCGCTAAATACCACGATATCGTCGTGATCCAGCCGGTTGGCCGGGAAAAATCCGAACACAGCCTTAGCCAGCAGCCATTTCTCGGCAATCAATTGCTCCAGCATGGCCTTGGCGTCGGCGAATAATTGCGTGGCTTCCACGCCGACCACCGGATCGTGCAAAATTTCCGGATAGCGGCCGGTCAACTCCCAAGTCTGAAAAAACGGCGTCCAATCGATATAGGCGGCCAATTGCCGCAAATCCTGGTCTTCGATCACCCGCACGCCGAGAAACTTGGGTTTCACCGGCAAGTAGGCGGAATCAAATTTGTTCCCGCGCGCGGCGGCCAAATCGTGTTGCCGAGTTTTGGCCTGCCGCCCCTGATGCCGCTCGCGCACTAGCGCATACTCGGCGCGCACTTTTTGCACATAATCGGCTTGCTCCCGCGGACTCAACAACGCGCCGACCACCCCGACGCAACGCGAAGCGTCCGGTACGTAGACCGTCGCCGCGTTTTGGTAATGCGGTTCGATTTTTACCGCCGTGTGCGCGCGCGACGTGGTGGCCCCGCCTATCAATAAGGGCGTGCGGAAACCGAGACGCTGCATCTCCCTGGCCACGTGCGACATCTCGTCCAATGACGGGGTAATCAGGCCGCTCAGGCCGATGATATCCACGTTCTCCTCGCGCGCTTTTTTCAAAATCGTCTCCGCCGGAACCATTACCCCCAGGTCGATGACTTGATAGTTATTGCATTGCAGCACCACCGCCACGATATTCTTGCCGATGTCGTGCACGTCGCCCTTGACCGTGGCGATTAAAATCTTGCCGTTGGTTTGCCGCGCGCCCTCCGCCTCCAAATTCATGTACGGCATTAAATAAGCCACAGCTTTTTTCATGACCCGCGCCGATTTCACCACCTGCGGCAAAAACATTTTTCCGGCCCCGAATAAATCGCCCACCACGTTCATGCCGGCCATCAGCGGCCCTTCGATCACGTGCAGCGGTTTCTCCGCCACCAGGCGCGCCTCCTCCACATCCTGATCGATAAAATCGGTGACGCCCTTTACCAAGGCGTGCTCCAAACGCTTTTCCACCGGCCAAGAGCGCCACTCCTGCGTCTCCAGCCTAATCGCTTGACCGGCGGCGTTGCCGCGAAACGTTTCCGCAACCTCCAGCAAACGCTCGGTGGCGTCGGCGCGGCGATTTAGTACCACATCTTCTACCGCGTCGCGCAAATCCGGCGGCAAATCCGCGTAAATCGCCAATTGCCCGGCGTTGACGATGCCCATGTCCATGCCGGCGTTGACGGCGTGGTACAAAAATACCGAATGTATCGCCTCGCGCACCGGATTGTTGCCGCGAAACGAAAACGAGACATTCGACACCCCGCCGGAAATCAAGGCGTGCGGCAAGCTTTGCTTGATGGCTCGCACCGCCTGGATAAAATCCACGCCGTAATTGCTATGTTCATCAATGCCGGTGGCAACGGCAAAAATATTCGGGTCGAAAATAATATCTTCCGGCGGAAAACCCACTCGCTCGGTCAAAACCTGGTAAGCACGGGTGCAAATCTCCACCTTGCGCGCAAATGTGTCGGCTTGGCCGCGCTCGTCGAACGCCATCACCACCACCGCCGCGCCGTAACGCAGAACAGCCTGCGCCTGACGCACAAACGCGTCCTCGCCTTCCTTCAAGGAAATGGAATTGACGATGCCCTTGCCCTGGATGCATTTCAATCCGGCTTCCAGAATGTCCCATTTTGAAGAATCCAGCATGATCGGAACCTTGGCGATATCCGGCTCGGCGGCCAATAAATTTAAAAAGCGCACCATCGCCGCGCGCGAATCCAACATCCCTTCGTCCATATTGATGTCGATTACTTGCGCGCCGCTTTCCACCTGCCGCCGCGCCACGTCCAAGGCCGCTTCGTATTGTTCATCGACGATCAGCTTCTTGAAATGCGCGGAGCCGGTAACATTGGTGCGTTCGCCGACATTGACGAACAAACTGTCCTCGCCTATGGTCATCGCCTCCAAACCCGACAGCCAGCAACGTTTCGGCAATTCCGGTATCCGCCGCGGCGGCTTACCCGCCACCGCCGCGGCAATGGCGCGGATAGTGTCCGGCGTGGTGCCGCAGCAACCGCCGATAATGTTGACATAACCCTGGTCCGCCCAATCGGCCAACTCCGCCGCCATTTGCTCCGGCGTTTCGTCGTACTCGCCGAACTCGTTCGGCAGGCCTGCGTTAGGATGCGCGGAAACATAGGTATCGGCAATGCCGGACAATTCCTTGATGTATTGGCGCAATTCGGTAGCGCCCAATGCGCAATTGAAACCGAAGGATATAGGCCGGACATGCTTGAGCGAGGCCCAAAACGCCGACGTGGTCTGACCGGACAAAGTGCGCCCGGAAGCATCGGTAATCGTGCCGGAAATCATGACCGGCCAACGCCGCCCGCGTTGCTCGAACACCTGCTCAACCGCAAAAATCGCCGCTTTGGCGTTCAGCGTGTCGAACACGGTTTCAATCAAAATAATATCCGCGCCGCCGTCAAGCAAGCCACAGGTCGATTCTGCGTAGGCCTCGGTCAAATCTTCAAAAGAAATATTACGGAAACCGGGATCGTTAACATCCGGCGACATGGAAGAGGTTCGATTGGTCGGCCCCAAAACCCCAGCCACGAAACGCGGTTTATCCGGAGTCAGCCGCGTATATTCCGCCGCCGCTTGCTTGGCGATCCGCGCCGCCGCCACGTTGATTTCGTAAGCCAGGCTTTCCATGCCGTAATCCGCCATCGCCACTCGCGTGGAGTTAAACGAATTGGTCTCGAGAATATCCGAACCCGCCGCCAAATAGTCTTTGTGAATCGCCGTGATGATGTCCGGACAAGTCAGGGATAATAAATCGTTATTGCCTTTCAAATCGATGGGCCAATCCGCGAAGCGTTCGCCGCGATAATCCTTTTCAGTTAATCGATAGCCTTGTATCATGGTGCCCATGGCGCCATCCAAGAGTAAAATACGCTCCGCTAACAGTTGTTCCAAGTTATATTGATAGTTCACTGACTTTAACTTAATTAAAAAATTTGAGAATCCGCCATGACAAAATCAGAGCTGCTACAAGCCATCAAAAGCGTAGGCGCCGCCATGTTGGGCGTGCAAAGCAACGAAAACCGCATCAAGGACTTCAAGCAAGGCTCGCTACCGGCATTTATTATCGTAGGCATCATCGCCACCTTATTATTTGTTTTGGCCGTGGCCAGTATAGCCTCGCTAGTAGCTGGTTAAAACCGGAAATCGAAATACACGCAACCCAAGCCGCGCCCAGTGTAAATCGCAACGTGAATCCGCAATTCGGCAAAACCGCTGAAGATGGGAATGATAATACAATTGAAAACGCGGCGACAATCGGCTCAAAAATTGCCTACAAAGACTTAACCAATAATAAGACACGGCTTTCAAAAAGTTATAGAAAAACAAGTCTCTATAAGTATAGTTCAGGGTAGCCTACGCCCTTGTAAGCGCAAGCTGTTCGTCAAAAAACGTCCTGAAGCCTTTCTCAAGAACTCGCGGTTCACAAGACCTTCTACATTTCATTAACACAGTCTTTTTTGTTAGCGGCTTAGCATAGCAATAATTTCCGGCTTGCCGTTTGAGGCTTAAAAATTTCGCGGTGCAAGTAAAAGACTCGGCGGCCGTTAGCTTCCGGCCGCCGCAATGACTTTATTAAGGCTTAAAGCTACTGCCGATACTAATAAACATTTCCTTAATGCCGCTAAACAGATTAGCGGGGGTTAGCGCCGCTTTCAGAATGAATTGCGCACGCAAAATAGCCACCGCCAACACCCCGGCCACGGACGGGAACAACTCGCAAACCACCGACATGAACATACCGCCGCCGGCTGCTTCCTGGGTTTTCCGGTCGCCAACATCGGTCAAACCGGGTTCATATTCGCCGCCGATGTCCTTACCGTTCAGCGCATCAATAATTTCGATGCAGAACAGTTGCACGGTAAATTCCACCGCAAAAAACAAAGCCGCCGCGCCCACTACCCACCACAATAAATTAGGGAATTTAACCTTAAGCAGCGTTTGGTACACCCAAATCGCCACTAAAACATTTATCACACCACCGATCATATTTTTTCCTCTCAGCTAATTGTTATTGTTATAAAACTTTACCAAAACATCCTAAGCGGCGGTATTATACGCTTATCGGCGCGGCAACGGCCAGCTTTGTGGCGCGCCTGCCGCGAGCATAGAGTCAATGCATTGAATATGATAAAAAATCATCCCAATACTCCGCCATCGGCATCCGAGCCGGGCTCAAGCGGCTTGCAAAGCCGACGGGCCGCGCGCCAGCACCGCGTCACGCCCGCGCTCGGCGAAATCCAGTATCTGCCGGCGCAAGGATTCCGGGACGCCGGCTTTAACCATGCTGGCGGCCAAATGTTCCATCGCCGCGTCGAAATGATCATCGTCGGGTATTAATTTAATCAGCCAGGCATGGGACTCGCATAAAGGAATGATTTCCCGCATATCCTTGCCGCCGGCTATGTCCAACAAAAACGCGAAATCATTCCCGGTCACCAGACTAGGTGAACGATTGTGACGGGCAAACGCGGCGGTGAAATAATCGTTGACCAAGGCATGCAATTCCTCTGCGCTTGGCGACTGAGACGCTAACAACGCCTTGATCGGGGCGAATAATGCGGCGGCATGTTCGTCCACGGATTTATCGTTAAAAAACCGGTTAATGCGATAGTCCTCGCGCATGCGCGAGCAAAAATCCTTGGCGACGGCCAAGGCGGCCGGTTCTTCGCCGTACAGCCAAGCGGCCAATTGCGGATAGGTCAATGCTAGGTTTGACATAAATTTCTCCAGGTAGTTATTATTTTATACTTGCTTACGCAAGTATTCCCGGCTATTCGTCGTTGTCAAATTAAGTAATCTTGCATAGCCATTTTTTTACGCGATGCATTTATTTCCGAACCTGAGATGCGCCAAGCGTAAGCGACGCGCAATGTTTTTAACCTTGCATCATTGCATCATCGCATGCGCCCAATGCTGCATGCCGGAAATCAGGGCCACGCCGGCCAAAATCAGTACGATTTGCAACAAAGACGTCTTTAGATCGGTTTCCCGGTGCAAGGTAGGAATCAAATCCGCCACCGCGATGTAAATAAAACTAGAAGCCGCCACGCATAAAAAGTACGGCAACACCGCATGCAGGCGCGCCATGCCGAAATACGCCAACAACCCGCCGGCCACTGTGGCAAAACTTGACAACAAATTAAATAAAAACGCCTTGCTCCGACTATAGCCGCTGTGCAGCAAAATAGCGAAATCGCCAACTTCTTGCGGAATCTCGTGCGCCGCCACCGCCAAGCTAGTGACCATGCCTAATTCCGCGTCGGTTAAGAACGCCGCGGCGATCAACACCCCATCGACAAAATTGTGCAAGCTGTCGCCGATGATGATAAACATGCCGGCCGGCTTTTCCTTGACGCCCGCGTAGTGACCGGGTCCGGAACGCACGTGCGCGTCCTCGCCGTGCGCTTGGCAATCCTGTGCATGGCAATGCCGCCAAATCAGCAGTTTTTCCAGAGTAAAAAAAAGTAAAATGCCGGCCAAAATAGTCGCCGACAAACCCGGAATTTGATCCGCGGACGCCTCGCCGAACGCATGCGGCAACAAACCGCCGAAAGCCCCGGTCAACAAGGCTCCGGTGGCGAAACTAATCCCGTGCGGCAACAGCTTTTGCCGCCGCGACGGAGGCAACAATAAAAACAATGCGGCGGCCAGCACGCTCAATACACCGCCCAACGCGGTAAACAGCAAAATATAGCTTAGTAAACTCAACTCAGCTTCTCCAAATCAGGCTAGCCATGCGCCCGGTTACCCCAGCGTCGCGGCGGTACGAAAAAAAGCGTTCCGCTTCGCTCACCGTGCAAAAACCGCCGCCGTATACTTCCCCAACACCGGCGGCGGCCAAATCCAGGCGCGCCAAATGATAGATATCCGCCAGCCAATGCGTGGCGGAAACCGCGCGAAACGCCGCCGCCGCTTGCGGATTGGCTTGCGTGAACGCCAAGTAGACGTCCGCGCCGACCATGAACCGCTCCGGCCCAATCGCCGGCCCCAACCAAGCGCTGATCCGCGCGCAACGCATCGCCGCCGCCGTCTCGCGCAAAACCCCGGCCGCCAAGCCGCGCCACCCGGCGTGCGCCGCCGCCACCACCCGGCCGCCGTCGCCGCAAAACAACACCGGCAGGCAATCCGCGGTCAGCACTACGCAGACCACGCCGGCTTGCGCGGCGTAACTGGCGTCCGCCTCGGGCTCCATGGCCACCGCCGCGTCCACCGCCGCTATCCCGTGCACCTGCCGCAGCCAAACAGGCTCCGCCGGCAAATCCAACCTGTTTTTCAAAAGTGCGCGGTTTTCGCGCACATGCTCCGGATTGTCGTTGACGTGCGCCGCCAGATTAAAACTGGCGTAAGCGCCCGCGCCCACGCCGCCATGACGCAAAGTCGCCGCCGCCCGCACATTGGCCGGCAACGGCCATTCCGGCTCAAGCCAATTCATTTTCAGCCAATAATTCGATTAAATGCCGCATGTCCGCGGGCATCTCTTGTTCCCATTCGCAATACTCTCCGGTTTCCGGATGCTCCAGGCCCAACTTGGCCGCATGCAAAGCTTGCCGCTTGAAATTCCGAAACGCCTCGGCCAGGGCAGGCGAACATTCAGCCGGCATTTGAAAGCGGCCGCCATATACCGGGTCGCCAACCAAGGCATAGTTGATATGCGACATGTGCACCCGAATTTGATGCGTACGACCGGTTTCCAGCATCACCCGAATCAAGGTGTGCCGCTTAAACCGTTTTTCCAAGCGGTAATGCGTCACCGCTTCCTTGCCGTCACGGCGCACCGCGTAGCGTTTACGGTCCACCGGATGCCGGCCTATCGGCTCGTCCACGCAGCCGCCGGCGGTCATCCACCCTTTAACCAACGCCAAATACTCCCGTTCTATACTGCGTTCCTGCAATTGCTCCACTAAACTGTTATGCGCTTGCAAGGTCTTGGCCACCATCAACAAACCGCTGGTGTCCTTATCCAGCCGGTGTACAATGCCGGCGCGCGGCAAGATATTCAATTTAGGCTCATGATTCAACAACGCGTTGACCAATGTGCCGCTCCAATTGCCGACCGCCGGATGCACCACCAAACCGGCCGGTTTGTTGACAATCAATAAACTGTCGTCTTCATGCACGATGTGCAAAGGTATTTCCTCGGCGTCGCATATCAACACCGCTTCCGCTTCGGCGTCCAGTTCCAACGCTTCTCCGCCGTCCAGCCTATCGCGCCCTTGCCTAGCCAAGCCATTGACCTTGACCCTGCCGGCCTTAATCCAGGTTTGCAATTTACTGCGCGAATAATCCGGAAAAATTTCCGCCAAACATTGGTCCAGGCGCATGCCGGCCAAATCCTCGGGAACCCTAGCTGTTAATATCGTCATAGTGGTATTTTAAGTTATACTTCGCCTTGCAAGCCCTGGAAGGGCTCCACTTCTCCGCCGCCGGAAATTGCCGCGAAAAACCGGCAATAATACAACGTATTGAATGAATTATGCGATCACTTTTGCTAAAAATTATTTTTTTGGCCGCCAGCGCCTTCTGGCTGCCGGGCTGCGAAACGCTAAACATATTTTCGGATAAAGAAAGCAAGCCGGCTGCGGGCAAGGAAGACGAATACTCCGGCTGGGACGAAAAAAAATTCCATGACCAAGCCAAGGAAGCCCTGGATAACAAAAGCTATCAAAAAGCCATCACTTTATATGAAGCGCTGGAAGCCCGCTACCCGTTCGGCGACTATGCCCCGCAGGCGCAAATGAACGTGGCTTACGCCTATTATAAAAACGACGATCCGGAAGCCGCCATCGCCGCCGCCGACCGTTTCATCAAAACCCATCCTCGCAACCCGCACGTGGATTATCTGTATTACCTAAAAGGCCTGGTCAATTATAACCGCGGCATCGGCTTCATTGACCGCTTCATTCCTACTGACTCATCGCAGCGCGACCCCGGCGCCGCGCGGGATTCCTACGACAATTTCCAGGAACTGACGCGGCGATTCCCTAACAGCCAATATGTCGATGACGCCCGCTTGCGCATGATCGCGTTGCGTAATAACCTGGCCATGTATGAAATCCATGTGGCGGATTTTTACATGCGGCGCAAAGCCTATGAAGCGGCGATTAACCGCGCCAATTTCGTCATCAAGGAATATCAGCGCACCCCGGCCGTGCCGCAAGCGTTGGAAATCATGGAAGCGGGTTACCACAACCTCGGCCTGGAGGATTTGGCCGCCGACGCAAAACGGGTTTACCAGCTAAACTACCCCAACGGCGCGCCGAAAGTCGATTACAAAGATGATACCGTAATGCAACGTTTTTGGAACTATATCGGCTTCGACCGCTACTAAACCCTTTACGCTCACGCCCCCGATGCGTTTAGCCTGCCTGTTATTTTTATTCGGGTGCTGGTCGGCGGCGCGCGGCGGCGAAACCTTGTTTCAAAACCGTTTTTTTACGCTTTCGCAAGGCAACGAATTATTGTGCGCCACCAGCCAGCAACAAGTCGACTCTATCAGCGAACTGTGGCGCATAGTCCAGTTTTATGAAGCCGGCCGCCCGGAATTGCGCCGCGACGCGGTAGCGGCGCTCACCGATCACCGCAGCCCCGAATATTTGGAAGATTTGGCGGAATTCCGCGCCGAATGCGCCGGTGACGATTTCTGCGTCTTGCGGCGCTATTGGGACGACGACCCGAACGCCGCCCTGCGCGCCTTGGCCCTGTTTTACGACGCCAAAACCCTCGTCAAGCACAGCGACGACTACCAACTGCCGCATTTTACCGCCGACCATTTGCGCGTGTTCGAGAAAGCGGTGCGAAAAATCCCCGCCTTTCTGCGGCATAACATCAGCAAGGCCAAGCCCTTGGATAACCTTGAGCAGGCCATCGCCGACAAACCCAGCGCCATGCAAACCCTGATAAAAGATGCCTTCCCCGAGGATTACCGCACCGGCATCTGGCTAGACCATACTCACCCGTTGACGTTGATTCCCGGCCACGGCTTCCGTTACCAAACCGTGGCGCAAGTCTTCAGCGGACAAAATCTCATCATCTTCACCATCAAGGCCTTTGACAAAGGCAAGGAAGGCCGCGGCTACCGCGATATCGACGTGCAATATCTGGTCGATTTCCGCCTGCCTATCGTAGTACATGAAATCGCGCATACCATTGACAATTTTCATTTTTGGAACGGCCAAGACGAATTGTATTATTTTCAACGCTACCGTAAAATTTCCAACGACGAAGAGACCGCCAGCCTGATTCGCGAAGCGCGTCTGGCCTTGTGGCCGTCCAAATGGTTCGAGGCCTTTGAATACTTGGCCGAGGTCAACGAAGGCCGTTACGACGGCGTCACCCAGGAAAAACTGGCGGAATTGGTGGCGCAGTACATCTTGATTCCTGAACGTCTCCAAGCCAGCGCGCCAGACGCTTACCGCTGGTTGCGCGACGAAGTGTTTCGCGGCGTCGAATACCAAGGCTACGACACTTGCGTCAAGCCCTTGACCCGGCCCTTGACCTGGTGGCAAAAAGCCACCGTCAAAATGCTGGGCCATTGATAGAATCCTGGTAAACTCAAGCAAAAAGAAAATGTGATTCTAATATTTCATTAGCCCGAATCACGATTTTTATTACAAACTCAACTTAACAGCGCTTTGCCCGATACGACGCCATGAAAAAATCCGGCCCGCTTTCCCTGCAGGAACAATTACTCAAATCCGGCCTGACCAGCGATGCTAAACTGAAACAAGTCAAGACGGAAAAACGCAAACAGCAAAAACAACAGCGCACCCAAGGGCAAACCGCGGACGATGCCTTAAAACATGAACTGGAAGAAATCCGCCGCGCCCAAGCCGAGCGCGACAAGCAATTGAACCTGCAACGCCAGCAAGCCGAGGCGCAAAAGGCCGTCGCCGCGCAAATTCGTCAAATGATCGAGCAACATCAAATCGCCATCGATCCCAACGGCGCACCCTTCAAATTCGCTGACGACGCCAAGGTTAAAACCGTATACGTCTCGGCCGACACCCGCGCCGGCCTGGTGGAAGGCCGCATCGGCATTGTCAAGCAAGACGGCGCCTATTTTCTGGTAAACACCGAAACCGCCGCTAAAATAAGCGAACGCCTACCTGACTGCGTAGTATTGCTGAACTCGCCCCCGCCCGCTCCCGAAGCCGACGATCCTTACGCCGCCTACAAAATTCCGGACGATTTACTGTGGTAGGCTTTCACCAGCGCCACACCTACTTCTCTGCAAATCGCCAATGTGTTTGTTGTAACGGCGCAAGCTGACCAATAATCACGAAATCACGCTTATCATCAAGAACAAACCGCCTGAACGGAGACAGAAATCCCGGGCAATTATTTTTAAAAAGAAAATAATCTGTTTCAAAAGTCAAAACATTTCATTACATTATCTTTACACCCAACGCTCTAAAATTGGGTAGTTACAAAATCTTTACACCCTTTTCTCCACCAGACGCTCCGGGCGATTAGCGCAAACCCCTATGCAAACCCTTTTCTATCGTTTAAAAAGCTTATTTTATCTGGCGAATTGCCGTCACGTTTTGATCCTGATCCTAATAGCCGTTTTGCCGGCTTGGGCTTACGCGCAGGAAGCCGCTGGTGTCGCGCAGCCAGACTTGAAACATCATTTCGTTGGATATTTGACCATCGCCATCACGGCCATCGCCTACATTATCGCGATGACCGAGGATGTGCATGAAATGAAAAAATCCAAGCCCATGATCTTGGGTTCGGCGCTGACTTGGTTCGCGATTTGCACTTACTATACCCTACATGGCCAAGCGCAAATAGCCGCCAAGGCGTTTGAAACCAATCTGACCGCTTACGTGGAATTAATGCTCTTCATCGTGGTATCGATGACTTATTTAAACACCTTGAGCGAACGCGGTATTTTTAACGGCCTGCGCATTTATTTACTGAACAAGCAATTCAGTTACCGGCAATTGTTTTGGATTATCGGCGGCCTGTCCTTTTTCTTTTCCACCTTCGTCAGCAGCCTGACGGTCGGTTTGCTGATGGGCGCCATTGTGCTAACCGTGGGCAAAAACCAGCCCAAATTCATAGCCCTCACTTGCGTCAATATCGTGGTGGCGGCGAACGCCGGCGGCACCATGAGTCCATTGGGCGGCATTTCCACCTTGTTCGTGTGGCAAAAAGGCATTCTGCACTTCACCGAATTCTTCGCCCTGACCGTGCCGTGCTTGATTAATTTTTTTGTACCCGCCATCTTCATGCATTTCTCGGTACCGAAGGAAACCCCGCACGCGCCTCAAGAAACCATACAACTAAAACGCGGCAGCAAACGCATTATTTTTCTGTTCGTCGTCACCTTAGGCATTACCGTCGCCGCCAACATCTGGCTGGAAATGCAACCGGTGTCCGGCATGATCGCCGGACTCGGTATCCTGCAATTTTTTACTTATTACCTGATTATTTCGGAAAAGCCCGGCGGCTCGGAACAGCAAAAGGGTTTTGATATTTATAAATGCATCGCCGGCGTGGATTGGGATACTTTGCTGTTCTTCTACGGTGCCATGTTAATCGTCGGCGCGCTGGATTTCATCGGCTATCTGGGCCAAATCGCGCATTATCTATTCATTGAAATCGATGTCAGCTTGGCCAATATATTAATCGGCCTGTCTTCGGCGTTTGTCGACAACGGCACCTTGATGTTCGCCGTACTCAGCATGCACCCGGAGATTCCCAAAGGTCAATGGCTATTACTGACATTAACCTTGGGTGTGGGCGGCAGCCTGTTGGCCATCGGCTCCGCGCCGGCCTTGCACTTACTCGGCCTGGTCAAAAAAGACTATACCTTTAGCTTCCATTTACGCTGGATGCCTGCAATATTGTTAGGATTTTTCTTGAGCATAGGCTCATTGTTTTTACTCAATGCCAGCAGTTTTCAATAAGTAAGACCACTTGAACGTTAGAAACCGATAGCCTAGACGTGCTACCAATCCAACATTTAACCAAGCGCATGATCTACAATTGCGCCAATATATATGCCCAACCATTAAAACAAAGCAAGGGCTTTTTGGACCTCAAGCCTATATATTCAATTTGGATGCTGGCGGATAGTCTTCCGCCAACTGTCTTGCTACGCGTAGGTGCGATTGATAGGTGCGATTGATAAGCGTAATCGCACGCACGGGGTTATAATCATAGCGTACACTTCAAATATGCCACGCACTAAATAGTGCAAAACAAATATTCCGCCAAACAGATGGTTTTCGAGAGCCAACCCTGAATTTAATTGCTGAAGGCGACTAAAAAATAATGGTTTATGGAACCGGCGTTAATTCCGAAAAATTTCATTCAAGCTATTCGCCGATAAAACCGCCTGCAACCATTCCTCAATCTCTGGCGCGGAAGCGGAGCCGATTTGGGCTTCCAGATGCAAAGGCAACGGGCCAAAGCGTTTGGTCAACAGCACTCGCAAGGCTTTAGCCTCCCCTTTCTCTATCCCTTGCTCAATACCTTTGATGATTCCTTTCTCCATCCCTTTTTCTATCCCTTGCTCCATCCCTTTTTGAATGAATTCCCGTTCCCAAACTTCAAATTGCTCGGCCCAACCCATTTTCAACTCCCGCAACGTTCGTATTTTGCCAATCGCCCGTTGAACATAGCGCTAGACGAGTTAGCGCTATCTTATAAAAAATTAATATAATCACGCATACATGAAATTTCAACCTAAACGAACAACATTCGCAATCAGTATTATAGCCCTAACGGCTATTACCTTAGCCTGCGTCGCCGATGATAGAGAAAGCAACGGTCTCATCGAAGAATTAACCGGCAAGGAGGCTAACGCTTGGACCGGGTTAAAAAATTCTAAATGGACAGTCGGCGGCTGGGCCGCCGCCGGTATTAACTACAATACCGACGTCCCTAACGATAATACAAACGGGCCAGTCAATATGACCGACCGCAACGGAGAGATAAACCTGTACCAAATGAACTTGTTTCTGGAAAAAGCGCTTGGCAAGGGTAGTAGCTGGGAAGTCGGCGGCCGGCTGGATTATATGTATGGTACTGACACCCGCTACACGCAGGCGGCGGGTGATTGGGACTCAAAATTCTTGAATCCGAACAGCTACTACAACATAGCGATTCCACAGGCCTATGTCGAGGCGTACGCTCCTTACGGCAACGGGATAAGCGCCAAAATCGGCCACTTTTACACGATTATCGGTTATGAATCCGTGCCGTCGGCTCTGAACTTCTTTTCATCGCACACCTATAGCTTTAAGTCCTCTCCGTTCACCACCACCGGCGCGTTGTTCAATTACAACATTAATGAGCGTTGGAATATCAATCTCGGCGCGGTAAAGGGAATGGACAACTTCGATTTGAACATGCAAGCCTGGAGCCAGATGAGCGGCTTGACGTATAACAACGCCGAGATTGGCGCCACCGTCTCGTTTTCGATCATGCAAGGCCCGGCCTACCCAAATAGGCCGAACAACGACGTTGAGTATTATACGGCGGTATTCCAACAGCAATTGGGTTCCTGGCATTATGTATTGCAACACGATAGAGGCACTTTGAACCATGCCGAGAACAAGCAAACCGCCGCCTGGTATTCGGTAGTGCAATATTTAACTTACCAAATGAACGAAAAATGGAGTTTCGGCGGGCGCGGCGAATGGTTTCGCGACCAAAACGGGTTTCGATACGGTTACGGAGAAGCCAGTTTTTACGACGTCAGCCTGGGCGCGAATTGGAAACCCAAAAGCTGGCTCTTGCTACGGCCGGAACTGCGTTATGACTGGAGTCAGGCGCAAACGGCCCCGTTCGACTCCGGCCGCCAACCGAATCAAACCTTGTTTTTGCTTGACGCCGTGGTGCAATTTTAGAAAATAGCTTTTAAATGAACCGCCCCGACCCTGACCGCCTACTAGAACAAGCGCGCCGCCACGAAGCCCGCCGCCACCGCGGGAGGCTAAAGATTTTTTTCGGCTCCGCCGCCGGGGTCGGCAAAACCTACGCCATGTTATTGGCGGCAAAACAATTGGCGCGGGAGGGGCGCGACGTAGTGGTCGGTTTTGTGGAAACCCACGGCCGCGCCGAAACCCAAGCTCAATTGCAAGGCTTGGAGTTATTGCCGCTGGCATCCAAAACCCTACGCGGCGGCTTGCGGCATG
Organism: uncultured Pseudomonadota bacterium; assembly: GCA_903928965.1. Lineage (GTDB taxonomy): Bacteria > Pseudomonadota > Gammaproteobacteria > Methylococcales > Methylomonadaceae > Methylomonas. The sequence goes on along the minus strand of CAIYSZ010000057.1, from coordinate 69,541 downwards.
AATTCGATTTGGACGCCGCCCTATTGCGCAACCCTGACTTGATTTTGGTGGACGAATTGGCGCATACCAACCTTACCGGCAGCCGGCATCCGAAACGTTGGCAAGATATCCAAGAATTATTGGACAGCGGCATAGACGTTTACACCACGCTCAACGTACAGCATTTGGAGAGCCTGCACGAGGACGTAGGCCGTTTCGCCGGTATTCGGGTGTGGGAAACCGTGCCGGACACGGTGTTTGAAAGCGCCGACGAAGTAGAATTAGTGGATCTGCCGCCGGACGAACTGTTGGCGCGCCTGCGCGAAGGCAAAGTCTACCCGCCTCTCAAAGCCGAGCGCGCGCTTCGGCATTTTTTTCGCAAGGGCAATTTGATCGCGCTACGTGAACTGGCGCTACGCCGCACCGCGGAGCGGGTGGACGCTCAAATGCAAGATTACCGCCAGGAAAACGCCATCCATGAAGTCTGGAACGTCGGGGAACGAATTTTGGTCTGCCTGGGGCCGACACCGCAAGCCGAACGCCTGGTCAGGGCGGCCAAGCGTCTAGCCGCCAGTCTGCACGCCAATTGGTTCGCCATTTATGTGGAAACGCCGGCATTACAAAGCCTGACCGCCGACCGCCGTGACCAAGTATTGAAGGCCTTGCGCTTGGCGGAACGTTTAGGCGCGGACACCGCGACCTTATCATCCCCGAACATGGGTGACGCCATTCTGCAATTTGCCCACGAGCACAATATAAACAAACTGGTATTAGGCAAACCCAGCCGCAAAGGCTGGCGGCGCTGGTTTTTGGGCTCGGTGGTGGATACTTTGATGAGTCAAGCCAAAGGCGTCAATTTTTATTTGCTGGGCGACGACGGCAAACCGGTGTTACATACACCGGCGGAAACCGGATATCCCGACAAGAAACCCGAAAAAACACATGGCAATCTTCTGTCTGGTATCGCCGCCGCCCTGCTGCTGACTGCACTTGACTGGCCGTTCCGCGCTTTTTTAGTGCCGAGCAACATCTTGCTCGTCTATTTACTCGGCGTATTTTTCACCGCCATACGCTTCGGTTTATGGCCGTCCATATTGGCGGCATTTTCCAGCGCCGCTTTATTCGCCTTTTTCTTTGCGCCGCCGATTTTTTCCTTTGAAATCGCTGATCAAGAAAATTTGGTCGGCTTGTTGGTCATGCTGGTCGTCGCGTCGGTCTCCAGCAAACAAGCGGAAAACGTGCGCACCCAAGCGCGCATCGCCTCCTTGCGCGAACGGAGGACTTCCGCCTTGTACCGCCTGAGCAAGGAATTGGCGGAAGCCCGCCTGGAGAACGAAATCATTGAAATCGGCGTCCGCCACATCCACGCAGAATTCGGCGGCCGCAACACATTTTTATTTCCGCAACGCAACGGCATTCTGGGTTACCCTAAATATCCGCCGCTGGACATATCGTTTCGCGGCGCGGACTTGGGCGTCGCGCGCTGGGCGTTCAACAATAGGCGAAGCGCCGGGGCCGGCACCGACACCTTGCCCAGCGAGAGCGGCATTTATATTCCCTTAATCGGTTCTTCCGGCCCTATCGGCGTATTGGCGCTGCAAGCAGTGAACTGGCGCCGCATTTTTTTACCCGAGCAACGCCGCTTGCTAGACACTTTTGTCAATCAAATCGTGCATACCCTGGAACGGGCGGCCCTAGCCGAACAAGCCAAGGAAGCCACGCTTAAAATTCAAGCGGAAACCCTGCGCAACTCCTTGCTGAGCAGCATATCCCACGACCTGCGCACCCCGCTGGCCACGATAGTCGGCGCCGCCGGCGCTTTGGAAAACGACTCCGGCTTGAACGACGCCAACCGGCAAAAATTAGTGCGCGCCATCCACGAGGAAGCGCAACGCATGTCCGATCTAACCATCAAAATCCTGGACATGGCCAAATTCGAGGCCGGCGAGGTTAAATTGAACCGCCAATGGTACGCAGCCGAGGAGATCATAGGCAGCGCCTTGCACCGCTTACGCGGAAAACTGCAAAAGCGGGAGGTTGGCGTCGATATCACCGACAATCAGGCCTTGATTTATGTTGACGCGGTGTTATTGCAGCAAGTCCTCATCAATTTATTGGACAACGCCGACAAATATACGCCGGAAGGCGAGCCGATAGACATCAGCGTGAAAAGCACTGCCCTGGGGCTGTGCATCGCCGTCGCCGATCGCGGCCCCGGCGTGGCGGAAGAATTTCGGCAAAAGATTTTTCAAAAGTTTTTTCGCATCCACCCTGAAAGCGCGCAAAGCGGCGCCGGCTTGGGTTTATCCATCTGCCGCGCCATCGTTGAAGCGCACGGCGGAGAAATCAACGTCAACCCGCGCGGCGGCGGCGGCGCCGTGTTTCAACTACAGCTGCCGCTGTCGCCGCAACCGCCAATTTTACCACCCGAATCAACATGAAGACACGCCCATCCCTATTGCTGATCGAGGACGATCCGCAATTTCGCCTGTTGCTGACCACTACATTGGGGCATCACAACTTTATCATCCACGCGGCCGAAAACGCACTGGACGCCTTGGAATTGATGCGCTCTAAACCGCCCAATTTATTGGTGCTGGATTTAGGACTGCCGGACATTGACGGACAGGATTTAATCCGCCGCTTGCGCAAACGCACCGACTTACCGATCATCGTATTGTCCGCCCGCAATCAAGAAATGGATATCACGCAAGCCTTGGACAGCGGCGCCGACGATTATCTGACCAAGCCGTTCAGCAACGCGGAATTGCTGTCACGCATCAACGCCTTGCTGCGCCGCGCCGGCAAAGCGCCGGGCGGCGTGCTGGAAATTTTTCAAAGCGGCGAACTAAAAATCGAACTGACTAAACGCCGGGTATTCGTCGGCACGCGCGAAATCCATTTAACCCCATTGGAATTCAAGTTATTGGCCACACTAGCGCATAACGCCGGCTTCGTCGTCACCCACCGGCAATTGCTGGAAAAAGTGTGGGGCGCGGCATTTATCGAGCACAACCATTACCTGCGCATTTACATGGGGCAATTGCGGCACAAATTAGAAAACGACCCGGCGCGGCCGCGTTATTTATTGACCGAACCCGGCGTCGGCTACCGTTTGCACGAGGAAGGCAATGCATGGACTTGACGGCGCAACTTCGCTGCCCCCGTTGCGGCTCCGGACATCTTAGCGACGGCGTACTCGGTTCGGGCAAAACCTGCGCCTGCGGCTATCAAATGACTAGCGTACAGATTACCTGAACCCATGCCATGGCGGCGTTTTTCATCGGTTTCGTCATCCTGAACCCCTATCTACCCGTCACCCCCCTGGCAACGATTCACCGATCCGCGTTTGCAGGTTCCGGCGCTGCGCGTGTTCCTCATCAGCTACGCAAGCTTGACGCGGCACAAACGCCGAGTCGTCGCGGACGATCAATTAGTAAATTATTGCGTCATTGTTGGCATCGCGCTAATCCTAACCGCGACTTTCGCGGCTTTTGCACAAGCCGCCCTAGGCTAATATTTAGAAGCAGACAAACCCAACGCCGCAATACACCCCTCGACGCCAGCGGCGAAATTCCAGGCCATTTGTTGAATCGAATAATGGTTGCTACTTTCCAACGCATGACGCCGCAAAGCCGCCAATCGCTCGCTATCGGCCAACGCAGCCGCCACTAAAGCGGCGTAAGCGTCGACTTGGAAATCCGAGCATAGTCCATTGTAACCCGGCCGCAGGTAATCAATCTCCGGACTATGTAGCGTATGCCGGGTGGTGAACAAAGGCAGGCCGGCGCAAAAACCGTCCAGAATCCCCAGCCCCACCATACCGGGAATCAACAACGCCTCAGCGCTCCTGAACGCCAAACATTTTTCAGCGCCTATCAACATGCCTAACGGTTTAATGAATTCGTAATGATCAGCGTAACGCTGCACGATATCTCTATCCTGACCGTCTCCTATCAACAACAAAACGAAGTTGGGCTCGGCTAAACGAATTTTTAGCGCGGCCTGCAACAAAAATTCCACATGTTTGTCCTTGTGCAAACTCCCGCAAAACAGGCCGACACGGGCTTCTCCGGCAATACGCTGCCGCCGTTTAAAATCCAGCAACTCGGCCTCGGTCACGGCGCTCAGGCCGCGCTTGAAAACCACGGTATCTATGCTATTGTTTAATTGGGTAATTTTATTGGGCGCAAAGCCTAAGCCGACCAAATAGTCCACCACGCTGGCGCTATAGGCAAACCACCAATCCGTATGCACCGCCAAATATTTTTTGAACGCTTCGCGCCAATTCCGCGCTTCGCCTTGCCGATTGAAACCGTGCCCCCAAAGGCAAAATCGTTTTACTCTCAAGGCGCGTAACAGATATAGCAAATAATTATAAAAATGCTTATTCGCCTGTTCGGTAATAATCAAATCCGCCCATAAAACATGACGCAGGCTGTTGCTGTGAACATGCAGCCGGTTACCAAGCAACCAGTAACTACGCTCGAAATGACAGAAATCAAGAAACAACTCGGAGTTATCCCTGCGTTTTGATTCCTCGGCGCTTGGCGTGCCGAACACTACCCGCAGTTGATGCCCGCGGGCGGTTAACAGCGAGTTCAATTCATGATAAAAAGCAACGCGATAAAATTTCAGCATCGGCTGTAATATGAGTATGCGCACACAAAACATGTTTACCAAAAATTAACATCATATATGATTATGCAAACAAATTGTTAGCGGCGCGTCACAATTCTTGCTTTACGGCGATTCAAACAAACATTAGATCAATAATTTAACATGACAAGCAAACCAGAACCCTCTTCAAGCAACGCTTACGACGCCGCGCATCTGGCGTTGGTATTCGCCAGCTATCAAAAACTGCTCGGGCAACCGCTATTTGCCGCGGCGGGCCAAAGCAACGCCGCCGAACTGGCTTATCATGCGAAATTCGCCCTGCTGACGCATGATGCAAGCAGCGATCCCTTGTTCAATTACGCCAATTTAACCGCGCAACGCTTGTTTGAAATGAGCTGGGAGGAGATAGTCGGCGCGCCCTCGCGTTCATCCGCCGAGGCGGCTTGCCAGCAAGACCGGCAAAAATGGCTGGCGCTAGCGGCAAGCCAAGGTTATGTTTCCGATTACCATGGCGTCAGAATCGCCAAATCCGGCGCCCGCTTTTTAATCAGTCAAGTCAAAATCTGGAATGTGTACAATGAACAAGGCGCGGCCGCGGGTCAAGCCGCGTATTTCGATCAATGGCGCATACTGGGCCAATCCGTCGAATAGCCGTTCACCGGTAAAAAGGCGGCCTATAATGTACCCGGACTTAGCATTGATTTAGCGCCGGCATACACGAGCTTGACATTTTTTTTGATTACCCTACATTAGGAGGACTAATGCATTTTCATTGTTAGAAAATCTTAATTTAATCAAATAGTAATTTAGTTTCAAACTTCACTTCAATGCCCCCCAATAGCAAAAATGGATATCAATCAAATTATTAACGCAGTCATACTAGGCGTGGTGGAAGGTCTGACCGAATTTTTACCCATTTCCAGCACCGGACATCTCATCCTGGCTGGCGACTTATTACATTTTAATGACGAAAAAGCAAAAGTGTTTACGGTCGTCATTCAAGTAGGCGCCATTTTAGCCATTTGCTGGGAATACCGAGTCAAGATATTTAACGTCATTCGCAATCTATTCCATGACCGGCAGGCGCAAAAATTCGTACTGAACCTAGGTATCGCCTTTTTACCGCTGGCCTTGCTGGGTCTAGCTTTTGGTAAACACATCAAGGCGGTGCTGTTTAAACCTATCCCGGTGGCCTTGGCTTTCATCGTCGGCGCCTTCATCATTATCTGGGCGGAAAAACGCGAACATAAAATCACCGTGGAAAGCGTGGACGATATCACACCGCTGGACGCGCTAAAACTCGGTTTCGCGCAAGCTTTCGCGTTAATTCCCGGCACCTCCCGCTCCGGGGCGACCATTATCGGCGGCTTATTCTTCGGTTTATCGCGCAAGGCCGCCACTGAATTTTCTTTTTTCTTGGCGATTCCTACCCTGATGCTGGCTAGCGCCTACGATTTATACAAACACCGAGAATTGCTCAATCTGCACGACGATGGCGCTTTATTCGCGGTAGGGCTTATTGCCGCTTTCTTGAGCGCGATCGTCGCCGTAAAAGGCTTACTGCGTTATATCAGCCATCACAATTTCATTGTGTTCGCCTGGTATCGGATTTTATTCGGCATTGTAGTCATTGCCAGCGCCTACGGCGGCCTGGTCAATTGGACCACGGAATAATGCCCGCCGCGCCCGTCCCTGCGCGGCGGGCGCGGTAATTTACGATAGAACGTTTCTTTAGAATGATAAGGTTATTTATGGCGTTGCCATTATTAATGATAGTAGTAGGTTTAATTTTGCTAGTCTGGAGCGCCGGCATATTTGTCGACGGCGCGGCAATGATCTCCAAATATATGGGTGTGCCGCCGCTATTGATCGGTATGCTGGTCATCGGTTTCGGCACCTCCGCGCCGGAACTGGCGGTATCCGCCATCTCGGCGTTGCAAAACAACCCTGGCGTCGCCTTGGGCAACGCCTACGGCTCCAACATCGCCAATATTGGGCTGATTTTAGGAATTACGGCCATTATCAAGCCCATCGCCGTGGAATCGAACATATTGAAACGAGAATTGCCGATACTGTTCGGCGTGACCATGCTGGCGCTGCTATTAATCTTGGACGGCGAATTTTCAAGGCTCGACGCCCTGGTTCAATTATTAACCTTCGCCGGCGTGATGGTTTGGATGGCGCGGCAAACCATGCGCCAAAAGCAAGACAGCCTGGAACGGGAAATCAACGCCGAGCTGGAAGAAAAAGCCGTATCCCGCGACCAAGCGCTGATTTGGCTGCTCGCCGGCTTGCTACTGCTGATCGGCAGTTCCCGCGCCTTGGTCTGGGGAGCCGTCGCCTTGGCGCAAAATCTGGGCGTCAGCGACTTAATCATCGGCCTGACCGTGATAGCGGTCGGCACTTCACTGCCGGAATTGGCCTCGGCCATTGCCGCCGCCCGCAAAGGGCAAGACGATTTAGCCTTGGGTAATATCCTGGGATCCAATTTATTCAACACCCTGATGGTGGTGGGCCTGGCCGGCGCTATCCAGCCCATGTCCATTCCGCGGGAAATCCTCCACCGCGATTGGCCGCTAATGGCGGCGCTAACCGCCTCCATGTTTCTGTTGGGGGCGGGTGGAAACCAACAGCCATCCTCTATTCGCAGAACGCACGGGCTAACGTTGCTGGCAATTTATTTCGCCTATACCGCCTATTTGATCCACAGCGTGACCGTCGCCTAAATATGAATCTGAACACTCGCATCTCCAATTTTGCCTACCATTGGGCGAACAGCCTGCTTTATTCGCCCATTTTGGTTTTATGTATCGTGCTGGGCCTTGCCTATGGCGCCGTCCGATATACCAGCGAGCATTTGAGCGTCAACACCGACACCGCCGAATTGATCGCGCCCGACGCGCCGTTCCAACAAAACCGGCGCAAGTTTGAGCAAGCGTTCAGCCAAGAAATGCATACTCTGCTACTCGTGGTCGAATCCGACACCCCGGAACTGACCAAGGCCGCCGCCCGGCGTTTAACCAGAGCCTTGCAAGCCGACACCGAACACTTCTCCGCCATATACCGGCCGGACGATAACGAATTTTTTCATCGCAACGGCCTCTTGTATCTGGACAATGACGAATTGCAGGATTTCGCCGTTACCGTGGCCCAAGCGCAACCGTTCATCGGCCGCATATCGCAAGACCCCAGCCTCAACGGCTTTTTTTCAATACTTGAAGACGCCCTCACCAAGCAAGACAAGAGCGGTGAAGCGCCGATAGACATTTTTGGCTTGATCAACAAAGTCAGCGCCTCCATCCACAGCACGCTGAACGGCCAACCCAATTTGATTTCCTGGCAAAAATTAATCGCGGAAAACAATATCACCAAGGAGCAATCCGCCAAGGCCTTTATCCTGGCCACGCCCAAGTTCGATTACAACCAAATCCTGCCAGTGGAACCGGCAGTCAACGCCATTCGCCGCCAAATCGCCAATTTGCAGGACCCGAATCTTCCGGCGGTCAGCATTAAAATCACTGGCGAGGTCGGCCTGGAACACGACGAAATGGTGGGCATGAGCGAGGGCACTTTCACGGCTAGCATTTTTTCCGTCGTGCTCGTGCTATTCATCTTACTGGTAGCCTACCGTTCCTGGCTATTGATGTGGGCCACATTATTCACCCTGAGTATAGGTATGGTGTTTTGCGGCTTGTTCGCCTCGGTGGCCGTGAAACAACTCAATCTGATTTCAGTGGCGTTCGCCGTATCCAATATCGGCTTAGGGGTGGAATATGCGATTCATTTTTGCCTACGCTACCGCGACACCCTGATGAAACAAGACAGCGTAGACAAGACCAAGGCGATCCGCGAGGCCTTGTTCACCACCAGTCCCTCGCTGCTGCTATGCGCGCTCACCACCTCAATCGGACTTTACTCCTTCATCCCGACCGACTATCAAGGCATTTCCGAATTAGGCCTGCTAGCCGGCAGCAGTTTGTTCATCTGTTTATTCGTCACGTTAACCTTGCTGCCGGTGTTATTAAAACTACTGCCAGCCCCGTGTTGCCCCGACCCCATCGTGACGGAACAACCCGAAACTTCCCGCCTATCCAAGGCATTCGCCCATTTCACCTTGCATTACGCCTGGCAAATCACCGCCGTCACCGCGCTATTGGCGTTGGCTTCCGTTATTTTGACGTTTCATGTGCAAACCGATTTCAACCCGATCAATTTACGCGACCCGCGCACCGAATCCGTTATCGCGTTTAAGGAATTAATAAAAAGCCGCGAGACCTCGCCAATGACCTTAACCGTACTGGCGAATAGCGCTCAGGAAGCCCACGACCTGCAAAAAAAACTAACCGCGCTGGAATCCGTGCACGACACCCGCAGCCTGTTCGATTTCGTACCGGCGGCGCAGGAAGATAAATTGGCGTTGATAGACGACATGGCCATCACCTTGGGCTACAAAGGCGATACCTTCCCGAAAATAAAATCCGGCATCGAGCCCACCGCAAGCATTCAACATATGCTAAAAGTGGTGCGGCAAGTTCTGCCGCAACGGCAAAAACCGGAGGAGCAAGAAGCCTTGCAAGCATTCATAAACCAATTGCAGGGCGCGCTGCAGGAAGCGAACGCGCGCTTTTCCCCGGAACGCGAAGTCTTTTATGAACACCTGCAAACCGGCTTGCTTGGCACGCTGCCCATGGTCATGGACGAATTGTTGCAAGGCTTCAAGGCCGAGGAAATCAGCATGGAAAATTTGCCGGCCGACTTGCGCGAACGCTGGCTGAGCAAGGACGGACTATACCGAGTGCAAATTTTTCCGGAACACGATTTAAACGATTTGCAAAACCTGCAGGATTTCATACTGGAGGTGCAATCGGTCGCGCCTAACGCCACCGATTTGCCGATCATGTATTGGGAATCAATGAAGGCGGTCATAGACTCGTTCCGGGAAGCCATTATCATCGCCTTGAGCGCCATCACCCTATTGCTGCTGCTAATCCGCCGCAACGCGGTCGACACCTTGCTGGTCATGACGCCTTTAATCCTGGCCGGATTATTCACCATGGCCACCACGGTATTCACCGGCACGCCGATCAACTTCGCCAACATTATCGCCTTGCCGTTATTATTGGGTTTGGGCGTGGACAACGGCATCCATATGGTGGAAAAATTACGCCATTCCCAAGACGAAGAGCAAAATATATATCAATCCAGCACCGCGCGCGGCATGTTTTACGGCGCGTTAACCACAATTTCCAGCTTCATCGGCTTGGCCTTTTCGCCGCATCAAGGCATAGCCAGCATGGGTCTGGTAATAACGATAGGGATATTTTGGATTATGACCTGCACGTTTGTGGTGTTGCCGGCCATCAGCCGGCTGGCGCTACGCCGGCGCGAGGCGTAAGCATTATTAAAATAGATCATAACGACAGCAAACGGGGAAAAACATGAAAAGAATTTTAAATTACGCACTGATAGGCACTTTGGCCTTCATTCCTATTACAGTGGTGGTACAGATTGTGTTGTTCGTCAAGGACAGGCTAACCGATCTGTTCCGCTTCGTGTACGGCTATTCGGATAATTATGTGGTGACTTTTTTACTATTCGCCACCAGTTTCCTGCTGATTACCTATGTCGGGCACCGCGTCAGCTCGGGACGCTTTTCCATCATCGCCGCCATCGAAAAATTGATTGAACGCATCCCGGTATTGAGCACCATTTATCGGGTAACCAAAAAGTTAGTCAACATGATCGCCGGCCACCAATTGCAGGAACCGCGAGAAGTCGTTTACGTGGAATATCCCAAGCAAGGCATTTGGGTGCCGGCTTACGTGACCAATAAAGTGGATGACCGTTTGGTGTTATTCGTACCGACCTCCCCGAATCCCACCTCCGGATTCGCCATTATCGTCAGCGAGGATAAAATCATCCGGTCGGAAATGAGCATCGAAGCCGTCACCAGTTTTATCATCAGCGTGGGTTCTGATTTCGAAAACATTAGCGAAATCAAAAAATTGCCCTAAAACACAATGTCCCGGCGGCGAAAACCCGCGCGCCGGGCTCTTATCTTAATTGAGCATTAACATCTAAGCATCCGCATCCAACCATCCGCGTCGTATGCCTTTGAAACCGAAACTCTTTAAGCCGCTACGAATATTGCTTGTTTCAATGACCGGCTTACTCGCCGCTAGCGGAGCGCGGGCCACTGATCAAGCCGACGCATTAAGCTTGGATTCCCTGATTGAAGACCAGGATGCGCTTTGCGACATTTTGCCGCTCAGCCTGGATGAATTAATGGATCAAAACGTATCCTCGCTCGCGCGTAAGCAACAAGTCGTCAAAAACACCGCCGCCGCGGCTTTTGTCATCAGCGCCGAGGATATCCGCCGCTCCGGAGCCACCAACATCGCCGACGTGCTGCGCATGGCGCCAGGCATGGACGTCGCGCGCATCAACTCATGGAACTGGAGCGTTAGCGCCCGCGGCTTTAATGATTTATACGCCAATAAATTGCAGGTTATGATTGATGGCCGAAGTATATATGATCCACAGACCGGCGGCGTATATTGGGGACAGCAAAATCAATTTCTAAAAAATATCAAACGCATAGAAGTCATTCGCGGACCTAGCGGCACACTTTGGGGACCCAATGCCGTCAACGCCGTCATCAATATCATCACCAGCGACGCCAAGGAAACCCAAGGCGGCCTGATCAACGGCGGCGGCGGCAACAAGGAACAGTCCGGCGGCGTGCGTTACGGCGTCAAGCTTGATCAAAACACCTATGCCCGCGTGTCAGGCAATGGAGTCTACCGTGATGCAAGCCCAAGCCTGCCTAGCAACCCAATCGGCAACACCGCCGACTTCGGCAACGCCGAAACCACGAACTTCAGAATCGACAGCGAGTTAAACAGCCACGACAAATTAATGCTGGAGGGCGAGGTAGACGACTACAGACTCATGGGTTATTTTATCGGCTCCACCAGCAACACCGGCGCCGCCGCCAATCCCAATTGGAACTGGCAACAAAACAATTTCGGCCGAGACGGCGATAACTACAGCCTGCAAGGCCATTGGGAGCATGAAAACGACACCGGCCATAATTGGAAGCTGAATATGTCGCTGACTCACACCAATTGGTCGCTGGCCGTGGATCAAATGAACCGGACCTATTATGTATTAGATTTTCACGACCGCTTCCCGACCATGGGCCGGCACAATTTAATGTGGGGCGTATACTATCAAACCATATCCGACAACTTCGTCAACAGTTACGCATTGGCATTCCGGCCAGACAGTTTCACGCAAAACAACAGCGGCGTATTTTTACAAGACGAAATCGATTTAAGCGGCACAATGCAATTAACCCTCGCCAACCGGGTGACAAATTTCACCTATACCGGTTGGGAAACCGAGCCCAACATCCGCCTGCTATGGAACGCCAATAAACAACACAATTTTTGGGGCTCGGTGTCGCGTAGCGTGGTCGCGCCCAACCGCGCCCAACACAGCATCAATCTTTTCACCCCCATCCCCGGACAAAACGTATTTGTCCTGACCCAGGGCAACCCGAACATGAAAACGGAAAACCTGCTCGCGTTTGAATTGGGATGGCGTTGGAGAATGTTATGCGACCTGGATTTGGATAGCGCCTTTTTTTACAACATCTACGACCGCATGCAAGGCACTTACATAACCGGATACGCCGATATTCAACCCTATGGCGAGGTGTTGCACGCCAGCGTGGTCAATAACCGGCAAGTAACGAGCTACGGCGCCGAGCTCGCAATGAATTACCACGTCAATCATAACTGGCGCTTGCAAGCATCCTATAGCTACATTGGTTTCAGCACCCGATACGATCCCAAACTTAATTGGTATCGCGACCCTCTGGCGGAATTGCACTACGACCCACAACAACAATTATCCCTACGCTCGCTTTTCGATGTCGGCAATGACGTTGAATTAGACCTGTGGGGCCGCTACGTCGATCAAATTTATAAGGACTACATTCCGATTCCAGCCTATTTCGGTCTGGACGCCCGCCTGGGATGGCATCCGCTCAAAAACTTGGAAATATCCATTGCCGGTCAAAATCTTTTATACGAACAACACACGGAATTCGCGGACTTACTCTATATTCCGATGTTAAGCCAAATTCAACGCAGTTATTTCGCGCAATTCAGCTGGCGATTTTAAGCCCATGCTCCTTACTACCCTGCTTCGCTCATGCATGGCAAAGGCATGCTTGGCTTTCTGACGTCGCTGTTCTTCCGCCCGCCGTCCAGCCTAGCGCACCGCTGGCGGTTTGCGCTATTGCTTGCTTTGTTTGCCGGCATTTCACGCGCCGCCCCGCCGGTATACGAATATCAATTAAAAACTGCCTACATTTTTCATCTCGCCGAACTCACCGAATGGCCGGAAACCAGCGCCCATATCATTTGCATTAGCGGCAAAACCAATTTGCGCGAACATTTACCGGCGCTGCAAGGACAAGCCATCGGCGGTCAACAGGTACACATTAACATAGCTCCCGAACACCTAGAGGAATGCAATATTCTGTTTGTCGGCTATGAAAGCAAGGGACTAGCGGAGCTGGTTGAAATAGCCAACGCTTATCATATCTTGCTCGTCAGCGACCAGCCCAACTTCGCCCAACAAGGCGGCATGATAGAAATCGCCTTGCGCGACGACAAATTAAAGTTAATCGTAAATCTTCCGGCCGTGAAAAACGCCGGTTTAAAACTCAGCTCAAAATTATTGAGAATAGCGGAGATTCAAGAGTGAATCAATTTAATCATTTACCGCGCGTCTCCCTAGTCGGAAAACTAACCCGTATCTTGGTTTTCATGATCGGCGTTACCCTGCTAGTAGCGACCATAACTTTATTTATACGCGAATACAGAGATTTGCAGTCAAAACTGGATGAAAAACTTGAATTGACCGCGGATATGATAGGGCAAAATAGCAGCGTGGCGATTATCTTCGACGATAAAATCACCGCGCAGGAAATTCTGCGCGCCCTGGAATACGACCCTGAAATCATTTACGCCGCCTTGGAATCCGCGACCGGCGAGGCATTGGCGGAATATCGCGGCCATTTCAACCCGCGGCTTTATTTTTGGATGAACCACTTGCCGAAAACCCGGCAAGTAACCCGGCCGATATGGCATCGAGGAAAAGTCGTCGGCGAAATCACCCTGTCGGCTGATCTCAAAAAAACCTACGACTTATTGCTGCATAACGCTTTAATCAACGCCTTTATCGTCTGGCTGGCCTTGAGCGTGGCCGGAATTTTTGTGCTGCGGTTGCAACACGTTTTCCTGAAGCCCATCCTACGCTTGGCGGATACGGCGCGGCAAATCGAACGAGATCATGATTACAACAAACGCTCCGATTACATAGGCAACGATGAAATCAGCGACTTAGCCGAGGCGTTCAATAGCATGCTGATTGAAATTCAACGCACCGAAAACCTGCTGGAAGCAAAAGTCAGCGAACGCACCCGGCAACTGGAGGCGGCCACGCATGAAGCCGAGGCCGCCAATGCCGCCAAAAGCCAATTTTTGGCCAATATGAGCCACGAAATCCGCACCCCGATGAATGCGATTTACGGATTGATAGAGCTGAGTCTGAAACATGACCTGGAACCCAAGATACGCAATTATCTGCGGAAAGTTGAAATATCCTCGCGTTCCTTAATGCACATTATCGACGATATTTTAGACATTTCAAAACTTGAAGCGGCGAAAATGGAATTTGAAAACATCCCGTTTTCGTTGGAAGAATTGTTGGAGCAAATTCGGCAAATAAATATAGACAAATGCGCCAGCAAAGGGCTCCAATTAACGTTTTGCTATAGCAGACTCAATCATTTACTTATCGGAGACCCGCGCCGCCTGCAACAAATATTGGTCAACCTGATCGGCAACGCCATCAAATTCACCGAACAAGGTGAAATTAAAGTCGGTTTTTCCGAAATATCCCGTCAAGGCAACCGTATCGGCCTAGTGTTCACCGTCATGGATACCGGCATCGGCATTGATCCCGAGCACATGCCCAACTTATTCAAACCGTTTAGCCAAGGCGACAGCAGCGTCACCCGCAACTACGGCGGCACCGGCCTAGGGTTATATATAGCCCGGCAATTGATCGAGCGCATGGATGGCAACATCCGGGTGGTTAGTGAAAAAGGACTGGGTTCAACCTTTATTTTCACCGTCTATCTGGAAACCGACGTCAGTGCGCCAGAACCGCCGGACACCGGCGCTGCCTTAGACATCAACGAATTTGCCGCCTTAAACGGCGCTAAAGTGTTACTCGTCGAGGATAATCTGATTAACAGCCAAATCGCGGTAGAGCTGCTCGGCTATGTCAACGTGCAAGTTGACGTGGCGGAAAACGGCGAACTGGCATTAACCAAACTGCGCAGTGAAACTTACGATTGCGTAATGATGGACGTGCACATGCCGGTCATGGATGGTTGCAAGACCACGCAACGTCTACGCCAAATGCCGGAATTCAAAACCTTGCCGATTATCGCCATGAGCGCCAGCGTCCCACGCGAAGAACAAGAAAAATGCCGCGACGCCGGCATGGACGACTTCATCAGCAAACCGATTACCCAAGACTTGCTTTACACCAAGCTGTTGAAATGGTTGCGGCCTATAAAAATCTAGCCGCGCCGCAACCACTGCGCCGCGCCCAAACCGGCGGCTCGGCCGGTGGCGAAACAAGCAGTCAGTAAATAACCGCCGGTAGGCGCTTCCCAATCCAGCATTTCGCCGGCGCAAAACACCCCAGGCAACCGCAACAACATTAAACGCTCGTCCAAACCGCTAAAACAAACCCCGCCGGCGCTACTAATCGCCTCCGCCAATGGCCGCGCGGCCGTCAACACCACCGGCAACGCCTTCAACTTGGCCACGCATGACACCGGATCATGCAATTCATCCGGCGTGGCCAATTCGCGCAACAACGTATACTTGGCCGCGTCCAGGCGCAGCCGGCCGCGCAGAAAATTGGCCAGCGACTGCTTGCCGCGCGGCCGCGCCAAACGCGCCAGCGCCTGGGCTTCGCTTACATCCGGAATCAAATCCAAAGTCAGCACACAGCCGCCCTCGGCGGCCACCGCCTCCCGCAACACGGCGGACAAAGCATACACCGCGCCGCCTTCCAAACCGTATTCGCTAATCACCAACTCCCCGGATTGCCGCCAGGCTTGACCGTCACGATCAACAAACCCCAAGCGCACCGGTTTTAACGGCATGCCGGCGCAACGGCCACGCAAATGCTCGCTCCAAGCAACCTCAAAACCGCAATTGGCCGGTAGAAACGGCGTCAAACGCACCCCGCGCTCGCTCAAAAATCCGGTCCAAGCGCCGGTCGAGCCCAAACGCGGCCAACTGGCTCCGCCCAAGGCCAACACCACCGCCTCGGCAACCACGCAAACCTCCGTGCCGGCATGAATAAAACGCAAACCACCCGATGCACCCCAGCCCTGCCACTGATGGCGCATAAAAAAACGCACCCCTTGCCGCCGCAAACGCTGCAACCAAGCCCGCAACAACGGCGCGGCCTTCATATCGCCAGGAAACACCCGCCCGGAACTGCCGACAAAACTATCTATACCCAACGCCGCCATCCACGCCCGCAACCGCTCCGGCCCGAACTCTCCGAGCAACGGCGCCAATTGCTCGTCCCGCGCACCATAACGGCTAATGAACAATGCCAAATCCTCGGCATGCGTAATATTCATACCGCCCTTGCCGGCCATCAAAAACTTGCGCCCCGGCGCGGGCATGGCGTCGAACACCCACGTCTCAAAACCCGCCGCGCTCAACTGCTCCGCCGCCATCAAACCCGCCGGCCCCGCGCCGATGACTACGGCGGGCGGGGAATTAGAGCTAATAAATTGATTCAAGACTTGTCATGCGATGGTTAATATTTGAAAAATTAAAGAAGCAAAACCGACCAGTTAGCCGCCAAACCCACTACAGAGGACGCCGGAGCCGGCATGCCATGGCAACCGCCGGAACCATGCCTAGGCAGTAAACCACGCCAAGACAACTACCTTTAATTCTTGAAGAAACAAGCAATAAACCAAAACAAAACTACTTCAAATCCTGCTCGGAGCCGCCAAAAAAATTGTCCCACAACATCAACCCCACCCCGACGCAAATCGCCGAATCCGCGATATTAAACGCCGGCCAATGATAACTTTGATAATACACGTCCAGAAAATCGATCACATAACCGTACACTATCCGGTCGATCAAATTGCCCAGCGCCCCGCCCAACACCAAAGCCAAGGCGGCGGCCAACAAAACTTGCCGCCGCGACAGGCCTCTTAGCCAAACCAACAACACCCCGCTTATAAAAAGCGCCAAACCGGAAAACAACCAACGCTGCCAACCGCCGGCGCTTTCCAAAAAACTGAACGCCGCCCCGGTATTATGTACATAAGTCAAATTAAACCAGCCCGGAATCAACTCTATGGATTGATACAACTGCATGTCGCGGTCTATCGCCAACTTACTGACCTGATCCAATAGCAACGTCAGCGCCGACAGGCGCAACCACTTAAGCATAACGCCGAACCTCACCGTCGCCCAATACATTCTCCACGCATCGGCCGCACAACTCCGGATGCTCCGGATTGACGCCGACATCGGCGCGCTGATGCCAGCAACGCACGCATTTCGGCTGCGACGACGCATGCACCCGCAACTTCAAGCCCGGCAACTCGGTGACAACCCCATCTTGCGGACATTCAGCCACCGGCAACAGCAAACACTTAGAGGTAATAAACACAAAATGCAACTCATCGGCCAGCTTGACCAACTCGGCGTAATATTCCGCTTCGGCATAAACCTCCACCTCCGCATTCAACGACGCGCCGATCTCGCCCCTGGCGCGCCACTGCTCCAACTCCTTGCTCACCGCCGCCCGCGTCGCCATCACATAATCCCAGGTTAGGCCGTTGATCGCGGCATCCGCATCCAACGGCGCCAAACCGGCATACCACGTCTCCAAAAACACCGACGCCCCGCGCTGGCCGGGAATGGTCCGCCAAATCTCATCGGCGGTGAAACTGATAATCGGGGCCAGCCAGCGCGTCATCGCCTCAATAACATGATACATCGCGGTTTGCGCCGAACGCCGCGGCAAACCGTCGGCCTTGCTGGTGTATTGTCTATCCTTCACGATATCCAAATAAAAACCGCCCAAATCGATACTGCAAAAATTCAGCACTTTTTGATAAATAGTCTGAAACTGATATTGCTCGTAAGCCTCGATCACCTCGTTTTGCAAACGCCAGGCGCGGTCCAGCAACCAACGGTCCAGCGCCAACAAATCAGCGACGGGAACCGCATGCAAGGCCGGATCGAAACCGGCCAAATTCGACAGTAAAAAACGCGCGGTATTGCGCAAGCGGCGATAAGCGTCGGCGGTACGCTTCAAAATCTCGTCCGACACCGACATCTCGCTCCGATAATCCGTACCCGCCACCCACAAGCGCAACACATCCGCGCCCAGCGACTTCATCACCGTTTGCGGCGCAACGACGTTACCCTTGGACTTAGACATCTTCTTGCCCTCGGCGTCCACGGTAAACCCATGCGTCAACACCTGCCGGTACGGGGCCGCGCCATGCATGGCCACCGAAGCCAGCAATGACGACTGAAACCAGCCGCGATGCTGATCGGAACCCTCCAAATACAAATCGGCCGGAAAGCCCAAATCAGGCCTCCGCGCCAATACCGCCGCATGCGTGACGCCGGAATCGAACCACACGTCCAGCGTATCGCAAATCTTGACATAGTCCTTGGCTGCATCGCCAAGCAACTCTTCCGGCTGCAAATCAAACCAGGCGTCTATGCCGGCCTGCTCCACCCGCAAGGCCACCTGCTCAATCAAGGCCAAACTATCAGGATGCAACTCGCCGCTGTCCTGGTGCACAAACAAAGCAATCGGCGCGCCCCAGGTACGCTGACGCGACACACACCAATCCGGCCGGTTGCCTATCATGCCCTCGATACGCGCCTGCCCCCAATCAGGAATCCATGCCACTTTTTGGATCTCGGCTAGAGCCGCCTCGCGCAAACCGTTTTTCTCCATGCTGATAAACCACTGCGGCGTGGCGCGGAAAATAATCGGCGTCTTATGCCGCCAGCAATGCGGATAACTGTGCAGCAAGGCCTCGTGATGCAATAATTTGCCGCGCTCGCGCAACACCTCCAACACCTTGTCGTTGGCGTTGAATACATGCAAACCGGCGAACAATTCCGTATCCGGCAAGAACACCCCGTTAGCGCCGACCGGATTATCCACCGGCAATTGATAACGCAAACCTACCGCATAGTCCTCCTGACCATGGCCGGGCGCGGTATGCACCGCGCCGGTGCCGGCATCCAGCGTCACGTGCTCGCCCAAAATAATCGGCACTTGCCGCGCGTAAAACGGATGTTGCAGCAACAGCCACTCCAAATCCCGGCCCGTGCAATAAGCCGCCACATGATGCTCGCCCAAGCTCCAGCGCACCGCCGCATCCTTCAACAAACGCTCAGCTACCAGCAAGCGTTCGCGTTGACCGTCGATTTCACATTGCACCAGCGCATAATCCAAATCCGGATTCAACGCTACCGCCTGATTGGCCGGCAAGGTCCAAGGCGTGGTCGTCCAAATCACCACCGAAAGCGGGCCATCGCCGGCGTGACCGTCCACGTGCCGGCAACGCGCCAAAAACGCCGCCTCGTCCACCACGCCGAAGCGCACGTCAATGGCCGGCGAACGCCTGTCTTCGTACTCGACCTCGGCTTCCGCCAGCGCGGAACCGCAATCCGTGCACCAATGCACCGGCTTAGCGCCTTGGTGCAAATGCCCATTGGCGGCGATTTTGCCCAGCGCGCGCACGATATCCGCCTCGAATTGAAAATCCATGGTCAGATACGGCTGCTCCCAATCTCCGAGCACGCCTAAACGAATGAACTCCTCTTTTTGAATATTCACTTGTTTTAGCGCGTACTTACGGCATTCCTTGCGGAACTCGGCCGGACTGATCTTAACGCCGGCCTTGCCCACGCTTTTTTCCACCATCAGTTCGATGGGCAAACCGTGGCAATCCCAACCCGGAACATAAGGCGCGTCAAAACCGCTCAAGGTCTTGGACTTGACGATGATATCCTTCAAAATCTTGTTCACCGCGTGGCCGATGTGGATCGACCCGTTCGCGTACGGCGGGCCGTCATGCAATATGAAACGCGGCCGTCCGGCGCAATGCGCGCGGATTTGCGCATAGAGCTCAATTTCGCGCCAATGATGCAAAATTTCCGGCTCGCGTTGCGCCAGATTGGCTTTCATGGCGAATTCGGTAGTAGGCAAGTTTAAAGTCGGTTTATAGTCGATGGTCATGATCCTAAGCAAGCGCGGCGGTTAGCAACATGCAGCGGCAAAAGTTAAAAGAGTTGAATCTTACCACTTATTGCCGTGAATTTTAAGGATTCCGCCATGGCTGGCCAGCGCCGGATGCGCGCTTTATCGAAAAAAATAAAATGTAATTCACTTTATATTGTTTGACCGGCCAAGGCAGCGCGGCTAGCATGTCGCATAAGCATAACTAAAGGATATCGACATGCATTTTAAACAGTTAACCCTCGCCGCGGCGGCGCTATCGTTAGGCGGATACTGCCTAAACAGCTTGGCCACCGACGGTTACTTTGAAAACGCCTACGGTTCGCGCAGTAAGGGATTGGCCGGGGCCGACGTGGCTTTCTCCCAAGACGCCATTTCCGCGGTGCTAAACCCGGCCGGGCTCGCCTACGCCGGCAACCGCCTGGACATAGAAGGCGAGTTTTTCAGCCCGTTGCGGCAATATAGCGTGAACAATCCCGGCTATCTCAGCGCAGGAACCTACACCAGTGATAAAAACTATTTCGTTATCCCTACCATAGGCTGGAGCCACAAACTGGACGATACGCAAACCGTAGGCATCTCCTTGAACGGCAACGGCGGCATGAATACCGACTATGCCCACGTCACCAACGGCATCTCCGCCTGTCCCGGCGCCAAGGGAGTCTTCTGCGCCGGCCGCACCGGCGTGGATTTGGCGCAAGGTTTTCTGGCCGCCACCTACGCCCGTTCTTTCGCCAACGGCCGTTACGCCATCGGCGTTTCACCCCTGCTCGCCATCGAATATTTTGAGGCGCAGGGCTTCGGCTCCTTCGCCGGATTTTCGGCCAGCCCCGCCCATTTAACCAATCAGGGCCGCGAATACTCGTTCGGCGTCGGTTTCAAAGCCGGCGCGCAAGCCGAACTATTACCAGGCCTGCGTCTGGGCGCGGCGTACAAAAGCCGCACTTATATGTCGCAATTAAGCGACTATGCCGGCCTGTTCACCGGACAAGGCAGTTTCGACATTCCTTCCAGCTTCGACGCCGGCTTGGCTTGGTCGGCCAGCAATAGTTTCACCGCCTTGTTCGGCGTGCAGGAAATCTTTTACAGCGAAGTCAATTCCGTCGGCAACCCGTTGCTCGCGCAATCCCTATTTCTAGGTCAAACCCAGCTTGGAAGCGGCAACGGAGCCGGATTCGGCTGGAAAGACATGACCGTGTACAAAATCGGCGCGCAGTGGAAGCAAAACGACCAACTCACCTGGCGCGCCGGTTTCAGTTACGGCAAACAACCGATACCCAGTTCGCAAGTGTTGTTTAACATCGTGGCCCCGGCGGTGCAGGAATGGCATATCGACGGCGGCTTCAGCTACCAACTGCCAAACCGGGACGAACTCAGCTTCGCATTCATGTACTCGCCGCCCAACACTGTCACCGGCCCGGACCCGCTCTACCCGGCGCAAAATATTGCACTCAATATGACACAGTATTCGTTAACCTTGGGCTGGTCGCGTAAATTCTAAACCGCTTTCCTAGCCTTAACGCACTTTATATTTGCACGCGCACACTTGACAGAACCGTCGGACTGCATTGAAATGCCTTAGTTTTCGGATTTTGCGTTATGTTGAGAGGGGGGCTGACATGAAAATGCGCGTACTAAAACAAATAATAGAACCGATTGCGGTATCCGACGGCGGCGGCGTCAAGCTGTTACGCAGCTTGGGACAAAGTCCCTTTACCCGCGTCGATCCGTTCCTAATGCTGGACGAGTTTAGCTCCGCTGACCCGGAAGACTATATGGCGGGTTTTCCGGCGCATCCGCACCGTGGCTTCGAGACGGTTACCTATATGTTGGAAGGGCATATGCTGCACGAAGACCATTTAGGCAATCGCGGCGATTTGCGTAGCGGCGGGGCGCAATGGATGACCGCCGGACGCGGCATTATCCATTCCGAAATGCCGCGGCAAGAAAGCGGACGCATGCGTGGATTTCAGTTGTGGGTCAATTTGCCCGCGCGCGAGAAAATGAAACCGGCCGCTTACCGAGACATACAGCCGGAAGAAATTCCGGCTTACCCCCTGCCGGAGGGCGGAGAAGTTAAAATTATCGCCGGCACGGCGCTAATCGGCGGCCAAGAGATTCAAGGGCCGATACAAGGCGTGTCCGTTCATCCCTTGTTTCTCGACGTCAGATTGCCGGCTGGCGGCAAGTTTAGTCAAACACTACCCACCAACCATAATATATTTGTCTATGCATACGAAGGTTGGCTAGCAATAGGCGCGGCAGAAACGGAAAGCCTGTTGCCGGTGCATAGCGCCGGCGTGTTATCCGACGGCAATCAAATATTAATCCGCGCCACGGATGCGCCGGCCGCTTTTTTACTGCTATCCGGGCTGCCGCTGAATGAGCCCGTGGCCCAATACGGCCCGTTTGTCATGAATACCCGCGAGGAAGTCGAACAAGCAATGCGGGATTATCGGGACGGAAGACTGGTGTAAAGCGCGCCGCCTTGCTAGAAAGTAGCGGCGCACATAGGCAGAGGTTAACGCGCGTGGCGTAAACGCAACGCCAGGGCCGGCCAACCCGCCAGCCAAAACAACCAAATCGCCGGTTCGGGCACCGCGCTCACGGAAACCAAATCCCCGCTATGCGTATTCATGCCGGTGCTCCAGTCGATGATATCTCCCCCTTGTTGCCCGTTAACCCCCGCGCCTGTGACATAGGTAAATCCGGTTTCCGCGAACCAATTCACGGCAATGCCCTCCGGATTTTGATCGCCCAACACGGAACGCGAAGGCTGGTAGTCCAAGACCGACAAATCGGCAAACGTTTCGCTAAACGCCGGAACCAGGGAATTACCCGAAAAACTAAAGTAAAAATCCTGAATTTCAGCAAAATTAGTAAAAACCGATCCCGAAATCCAACCGTCGTTATTTAAATCCTTGGCTTCAAACTTGCCGCTCAACGTCGCCCCGTCGTCGTATCCGGCTTGGCTAAAGGCGTACCATTCGGCTCGGGCGTTGCCGGCCAATAGGCCGCAAAGCAATAAAATAGCTAGTCTTGACATAAAAGCTCCCGCTTAAGGCGCCGTGGTATCAGGCAACAACGGCGAATAGCGCGTGCCGGCGGAAGTTCCTAGCAAACCGAAGTTATTGGTCCATAAGCCAACAAAGGATTGTTTGTCCGGGCTAAATTGCATATTGAAGGTGGATATTACAGTCACGCCCGGCGCCGGATTAAAATCCAGGGTCATGGAGGCCGAACAATTGACGTTGATGCTGGCCGTTCCGCTCACCGCGCCGTTAAAACCCTGCTTTATTTCGCCATTGGCAGTGGTGGTGAAATCGCAGCTTCCTTCGGCCACGCCGTTTCTGACGTTTACCTCACACCGGCCGACATGCAAATTAGCCAGCGCCACGCTGTTTTGATACATCACATAATTGCCGTTCATATCGGATTGCATGCAAGGCGTCACCGCCGCGGCCGCCAATCCCGGCGCCAAATAGGCCAAGCCGCTCAATAACATAATTTTTTTCATGATTAACACTCCTTTATCGTTATAAGTATTCAAAACACCGGCCGAAACGGCGGGCTGGCGATAATCATAAAGCCGGCATCCCGGCCTTGCCTTGCAAAAAACTATGCATCAGGTACTATTTGCTATGACAAAAAAATTACTATGTTATTTGCCGCACGGGTAGTACGCGCCGCTATTAGCGTAAGAAACCTACGCCACCCGAAAACAGGGAGTCCAAGGGATGTACCGCATTAGTCAAGAAAATCTGATACCGCAACCCGGCCGTGGACCGGCCCAAATCTTGCGTTTGCCCGCGGCCTGCGGTTCCGGCGAATCAGCCAGCTACCCTTTCGAGCCCGGCTTTAGCTATATCGATACTTGTTACGTCAGCCGTCAGGCATTCAGCGTCGCCAACCGCTTTAGCGATGACGAGCCTAAAATCGTGCTAACTCTAGCTTTAAGCGGCAAATCGAGTTTTATAGGTCCAAGCTGCGAGATGGCGTTCAAAGCCGGCCACGCCACGCTCACCGCGTTCCGCGGCAGCCAAGGCGAACGCCAATACGCGGCGGCGGAAAATCTGCGTCAACTGCGCTTCATCGTCACTCCCAGCTGGCTTGAAAATCATGGCTGCGTGGCGCCGGAAGCTAGGATTTGGCGAGCAGCCGCGCCGCAAATATTAGAGGGGTGGAAAATTGGCGCGCAGACCCTGGCCGCCGCATCTGAACTGGCGCGGCTAGACCCTAACCGCCCGTTGGACCTAGCCCGCATGCACGGGCAAGCCTTGCTGATCGTGGCGACGGAATTAGAGCGCCTGACGCCGCGGCCGCGGGCCGGACATCCCATTTCCCCCGGCCAGCGGGCGATTGCCGAAACCGCGCGCGATATCTTGATCAGCGAATACGCCAACCCGCCGGGCGTCGCCGAACTCAGTAAACGCGTCGGCGTCAACCCGCAAAAGCTGAAGCTTTTGTTTCACCACTACTTCGGCAACACGCCCTACGGAGTATTGAACGCATATAAAATGCAACGCGCCCGCCACTTACTGCAATATGGCAATCTGCAAATCAACCAAATCGCCTGGGAGTTGGGGTATCGGCACCCGAATAATTTTACCGCCGCATTTACACGGTATTACGGCGTCACGCCCAAACGAATGCAAACCGGAGCATTTCAACAAACCGGCGGCGATCAAGCCGAATAATTCCAGTCTTGATCGTCCGCCGCTAAATCCGGCTTAGGCCAGCGACAAAGCGTGCACGCCGACCAACGCGATATCTTGCTGCCCGCCGGCGGGCGAAGGTCCGATTAAAGCCGCCGGAGCAGCGGCCGGCCCAAGGCCAACCAGCACATCGGTTCCGATATAGCCGTCGGAATAGGCTGTGAAAGTGTAACCGGCCGTATTGCCAATCAGATTTACCGAGGCGAGCACTTCACCGCCGCTGATGACTTGAAGTTGATTAGCGGAAGTTAAGCTGACGTCGGTTGCGCTATAAGCCCACGAAAAATCCAAGACCGCGCCTGGGCTTACGGTAACTCCACCGGCGGAATCGAATATATCTAACCGTCCCCCGCTTAACACATCCACTTCGCCGCCGGGAGAAACCGAGTAGTAAAACCCTAATCCGCCCGCGGAAATAGTTTCCAAACCGCCGCTATAGATCACGGTATCCTGGGAGACAGCGCCGGAACCGACATTCAACACCGCCCCGCTATAAATCTGATCGGATACCGAATAAGCGCCGCTGGCGATAAATTCCCGGCCGCCTTGATAAAGGCTTGCGCCTATGGAAAAGCCGCCGCTGGCTACATATTCCGCGCCGCCGCTGTTTATGGTGGTACTTAAACCTTGCGCGTTGCTCAGAATATACTCAGCTCCGCCGCTATTCAAAATCACCTGCTCGGTAGAAGCGCCATTAGAGGCGTATTCGACGCCGCCGCTGTTGACCTGTATCCCGCCCGGAACAAAAGCGTAACCGTTGTAACCCTCCCCGCCGGAATTGATAAACTCCTGGCCTCCCGAGTAAACATGACTGAAGCTGACCACCCCGCCGGAAGACACGGTTTCCATACCGCCACTGGCTATATAATCCCCAAACCCGGTTCCGCCGCTCAGCACGACTTCCTTAGCGCCACTGTTGATTCTGGTAAGGCTGACATCGGCGCCGTTATGCACGAACAACGTACAACCGCTATTCACGTCGCTATAATTGAGAACCGCCCCGGAATCAATAATTAGGTTCGCGCCGCTATTCAAGACGGTTTCATTCCCGCTGGCGCCGCTAAACAAAATTTCCTTGCCGCCGCTATTCAATGTTGAAGCATAATCCGAGCCGCCGCTGGAAATATAGAGCGTGCCGCCGTTATTAACCGTGGTGTCTTGCGCCTCGCCACGCCCGCTAACCAGCATGACTCCGCCGCTGCTCAGGGTTACATAATCCACTTGGCCCTGGTACACGCGCTCCGTTCCCCCAAGAACTATAACGCCTCCGAAAGCATAGGCCCCATCGTTGTAACCGACGCCGCCGGATGAAATAAGCAAGGAACCGCCACTATAAACCCAGCCGCCATGATCCTCGCCGCCGGACAGCACCGTAACCGAAGCGCCGCTAAACACCGTGTTTGAATATGCCACGGCGCCGGAGTGGATGATTTCGCCGCCACCATTGCTAAGAGCGGTAAACGACACTATCGCACCCCTATACACATCCATAGTTGCACCGCTAAGCGCGCCGCGTTCAAATTTACCCCCGGATTGAATGGTTATTTGACCGCCATAAACCAGGGCATACCAAGACGCCCCGCCGCTGGAGACGATTTCCGAGCCGCCTTGATTCAATAATGTGTTGTAATCGGCCGCGCCGCTGGAAACCGTCAACAAACCGGCGCTGTTAACCGTAGTGTCGAAAGAGAAACCACCTGAACTAATAACTTCATGGCCGCCGCTAATCAAGCTAACGCCTGTCGCACTATTTTTGGGGGTTACGCGCTCCACGCCGCCATTGACCAGAATCTCACCATCCCAACTGGCGCTATCGTTATAACCTTGGCCGCCGGAGATAATGGTTTCCTGACCGCTCACTAAACTGCCGCTGACGACGCCGCCCGAATTAACCTGCAACAAACCACCGGATTCAACCAATACGCTGTTAGCGCTTGCCCCCGCGCCAACATTAAGCGCCGCTACGCTGTTGACGATATCGCCGGAAACGGTCGCCCCGCTGTATAAAATTTCGTCGCCGCCCTGATCAATTATAGAGCTGAGAACGCTTGCGCCGCTGTGCACATATTCCTGGCCGCCGTAGGATAAGATAGTGTATTCAGCGAGCCCGCCGGAAGAGACAACCAGCTCGCCGCCGCTGCCTATGCTGGCGGAAATATCCGTGCCGCCGCCAAAAACGGTCTCTATACCGCCTCGGGATATAATCGTTTTAAGCGCGCCTCCATCGCTAAAAACCAATTCCTTACCGCCGGATTTCAAATCCGTTTCAGTGGTTGCGCCGCGGGCATAAACCTCGACCGTACCGCCGCCGAAAACCGTGGTCCAATTTCCATGTCCTTTGTTCTCGACGATTTCGGAATCGCCGTTACTCAATACTAAATGGGCGCTAGCCACGCCTGAAACAATATACTGGGTCATGTCAACTCCTTAAACAATTAATCACGAGGGGCAAGCGAACTAGAGCGCACCATCTTTCTCTATAGTAACATTTTATGCCATAAATGGAAGTAAAACATCCTATTGCACGATTTGTTAAAATTTGCCGCCAAGCCGCTACCCAAAGCGTATCGATACCTTGGACGGGACTATCTACGGCATGCCAAGCCTCCCTTTTTTCAACCCTTGCTTTGCTATGAAACTGAATCGTGTATTAAACAACAGACTGAGATTAGGCGCATGGTTTTTTCTGCTTAGCCTGACTTACATTTCCGCGGCCATGGCGGCTACCGCGCCTTCATTGGAAGAAGTGCTTAATCTGCTTGGGATTCCGCGGCAACAAATAGACAAGCTGAATCATGGCGAAATCATTTTCCATGATATCCCGGAAGCGACCGGCAAAGAATTGGCGATGAGTATCGCCATCTTTTTTCCGGTTCCTTTTGAGCGCACCGTGGATTATATAAAAAATGGCGATCTACTCTCGGTTGATCCGGCCATCACCGCGTATCAGGAAATCAGCCCTAATGCGGATGTCATTGCCTTCAAGCGATTTGGCTTTACCGATAGTCAAACGGATGAAGCCCTGGACCTTTTGAATGCCGAAGCGGGTGACCGCTTTAATCTATCCAGTCAAGAAATTTCAAGTTTTGCCGCCATCAAAAACGCGATTGCCGATACAGACAAAATAAACGTGGTTGAAGTTATTAGCCAAAAATACCGCGAAATTCTGCTGCAACGCTACCAAACTTACCGGGCGCAGGGTCTGGCCGGAATAGCGGCTTATTCCCGCGACAACGGTGTTGCCGACCCCGCTACCGAACTGCGCATCGCCGCCGAAAATAACAAGGTGCTGGCACAACTGTTTCCCCAAATATTTCATGGCTGGCTCAACTATCCGGAAGCGTTGCCTAATGGTATTGAAGAACGTTTTTACTGGATGAATCGTCAGGTTGAAAACCGGCCAACGGCAATTTTAGGACACCATTTTCTACTGATCACCAAAACCGGCGCCTTGATGCTAGCCCGGCAATTTTATGTCGGACACTCCTATAATTCGAGCCATCTGACCGTAGGCGCGCTTCCCTTTCGAGACGGAACGCTGGTGTTTTACGGAGAACGTACTTCAACCGATCAGGTAACCGGTTTGGCTAGCGGATTAAGACATAACATCGGGCGGGAGCAGATGAAAGAGCAAATGGTCAAGCGTTTGAAAAGCTTAGGCGGTAAACTTATAACCGGGTCGAAAAACAAATAAGTCTTTAAGAACCGTTATCAGCCGAAAAGATGATGGTAAGGGCGAATATCAAATGGCGCGCCCTAGAGGATTCGAACCTCTGACCTCGGCCTCCGGAGGGCCGCGCTCTATCCAGCTGAGCTAAGGGCGCATTTTGAAGTTAGCTGGAAATTATAACAAAAACCGCCATTCAACATAACATTAATTAGCATTATCGGCTTTCAGCAACCCCGCTTGCAATAATTTTTCCTTTTGCCGGCGTCTGGCTTCGGCTTGCTCCGCCTCCAGCCGCGCCAAACGCTGGAGCCGCGATTGGTATCGCTTCCGGGCCAGCGCCGCGTCCGAATGGTCCCAGACCGGATTTTGCGCCGGAACCAAACTAATGCAGTCCACTGGACACGCCGGCAGGCATAGTTCGCAGCCGGTGCATAAGGCGTGCAATACCGTGTGCATTTGCTTGGCCGCGCCCAGTATGGCGTCCACCGGGCATGGCGGGATGCATTTCACACAGCCCACGCACAAACTCTCGTCAATGATTGCCGTCAGGCGCGGCCGCTCCACGCCGCATTCCGCGGCCAAAGGTTTGACCGGCCGCCCTAATAAATCGGCCAAGGCGCGGATACCGGCCTCGCCGCCCGGCGGACAGCGGTTGAGATCGGCGTTTCCCGCACTCAAGGCTTGCGCATACGGCCAACAGCCTGCGTAACCGCATTTACCGCATTGAGTTTGCGGCAAAATTGCGTCAATTCGTAAAGCCAAAGCATCAGACATAAACAGAAAATCTGTATTTTACTTGCGGCAGGCTTAAAAAGCAAAGCCGGTCAGGCGGCGTTTAATTGCACGGCCTTGACCAAACCGGAAAGCTCGGACAACAAGGCTTTCAAGCGTTGCTCCTGCATCAACGCCTCAATTTGACTTTGCGTCTGCCGCCACAATGGATAAGCGGTAGCCAAAACGGCTTCCCCTTGTTCCGACAAACTCACCACACGGGTGCGCCGGTCACGGCCGGGACTAATCTGCACCAGGTTTTGCTTAACCAGGATATCCAAATTGCGGGTTAACGTGGTTCTATCCATCACGGTAAATTCAGCCAGACGCGTCACCAACACCGGCTCAGCCGTTTTAATCGCCACGAGCAAGGAAAATTGGGTGCCGCGGATGCCGATCTCGCGGAATGCGTCGTCGTATAATTGACTAACGGCGCGGCTAGCCTTGCGCAAGCTAAAACAAGTGCAATCGGCGCATTCTTGATAATTCGGCTCGGTAACGTCAGTAACTGACATGGCAACCTCCAAGTAATAACTAATGATGCAAACATCGTGCGAATCAGTGTATGTCATCTATAAACATAAATCTTAACGATTCAACATTTTTTAGAACTTCATCACGATTTTTCTCGCTCAAAGCTCGGCGACGCCAATTCACGGCGGCCTATGAATTGGCGTTCAACCCGACTATCCGCGCAGATCAAAAACACCCGGCATACCTTGGCGCTGTTGTCTGGCTTGAAGCCGGCTGGCCTGGGCGACCACGCACGTAGCCATGTATAAAGCCTTGGGCGGGGGATGGTGATCGTCTCGATAAAAAAAAGCGGATGCGTCAACCGCATCCGCTCTTTTATGCAACCCGCCTAATCAGCCGGCGGGCTTGTTTTACCTTAAGGCGAAATCACCAGTTTTACGGATTTAGAAGCTGTATCGCCCAATGCATCCGTCACTTTTACCGTGGGATTAAAGGTTCCCGCCTTGCTAGGCGTGCCGTAAATAAGGCCATTGGCGACATTCAGTCCGCTCGGCAAACCAGTAGCCGTCCAGGTCAACGCGCCGTATCCGCCGGTGATTGTCAAGTTTGACGAAAACGCTTTTCCGACTTTATTGGCGGCGGAGGCGCTTACACCCGTAATGGTGATCGGCGACAGCACGGTAATGGTGGCGTTTTCCGTGGATTTTTGACCAATGCCGTCGGTTACGGTAAATACCGGGTTAAACACACCCGCCGCGGTCGGCTTTCCGGAGACCGTACCCTTGGCTTGCACGGTCACGCCGCCCGGCAAACCCGCCGCGCTCCAAGTCAAACCGCCTAAGCCGCCAGTCGCGGATACCGAACCGGTGTAGGCAGTATTCAGTTTACCGGTCGCGGGCAATGAGGTCGCCCCCAACACGATGGCGGGCGCCGGGTTAATGGTCAAGTTCAAATTTGTGTTGACCGTCTCGCCGATATTATCGTTAATTGAAACCACCACGGTAAAGCTTCCGTTGCTTCCCAAAGCCGGCGTGCCGCTGATTTTAGCGCCGTCAAAACTCAACCCTTTCGGCAAGCCGCTGACGCTAACGGTATAAGGCTTAACGCCGCCAGCCGGAGTAATAGCGGTAGCCGTGTAAACGCTGCCCACCGCGCCAACCGGCAAGGTCACCGGAGTCAAGCTTAAACCCGGCGCTACCGTCATACTGGTAGCCACGCAGAAACCAACATTATCCAAGGTTCCTGAATAACTCACCAACTCGCCCGCCACAAAATTGGTAGCCGGCGACACGAATGTGGTGTTGGCCTTAGGAGCATAATTCACGCTTTGTCCGCCATTGGCCAAACCGCCGGCGATATCCAGCCAATATTTATTGACCGCGGAAATGACTTTGTTGCTTCCCGAGCATGGAACCGGCGGCGGATTGACCGCGGAAGCCACCGTCAATGTCGCCGTGTCCACTTGGGTGTATCCCAGGGAATCCTTGGCTTGAATCGTCACATTATAAGAACCGGCGGTGGTGGCCTTGCCGGTAATTGCCGCGCCGGAAATTACCAAGCCGGCCGGTAAAGATTTCACCGGGTCGGAGAAACTAATCGCGCCGTAACCGCCGGTAACGCTCAACGGCTGGCTATAGGAAACGCCCACGGTTGCCTGATTCAAGGTAAACGGATTAGGGAACACAATGGCCGAATCGGCGACTTGCAAATTAGTGCTTGCCGAAGTGCTTAAACCATTGACGGAATCGGTCACCTTAATCACTATGGGGTACGTACCCACCGTGGTTGGCGTGCCGGAAATGGTGTTGCCGCTTAAAGATAAGCCGGCCGGCAGACCGGTCACGCTATAAGTCAGCGTATCGCCGGCGACGCCGGGAGTGGCGTTAATCGCTTGCGAGTACGCTGAATTCACCGTGGCGCCGTTAATGATAGCGTTAATGCTAGGCGCGATAGGCAGCGGCGGCGGTGGTGGAATCACGCCGTCGAAATTGATGCCGGCGTTTTGCGCGACCAGAAATTTACCCAAATCTCCAGGGCTAGGACCGTTTGCGCCTGGGGTATCGCCATTGGGGCCCGGCAAGGCTTCGTTGGTTGACGGGTCTAGCGCGCCGGTGTATTGATAAAACTCAAACCGGTAGACCACGCCGGTTGCGCCGGGGTCCAAGGCCACGCCGCTTAAATCGATTTGGCCGGACCCTGGAGAACCGGAATCCACTTGCAATAATTGCCATTCAATTTGGGTTTGCGTTTGGGCTTTTTTGATGATCGCGTTTTCCGCCACCAAATCCTCAATCGCCACATCCTGCAAGGCGCCGGTAGCGGTGACTTTAACCCAGCGCGGCTCGCCGAATTCATAACCCAAAGGCTGTGGCGCGGCTATGGCGACGTTCACTTGCGGCGGCGGCGGCACATAACCCGCTGGAATCACCACCGGCGGCGGAACCGGGGTCACGGTCCACACCGGATTAGGCACCGTGACGGCCACCGGCGTCAAACTGCTTGAGCCAGGCGCGCTTTCCACTAGCCAGAACGAGGTGACATTAGGCGTCGGGACGTTGACGCTGACCCCAAAATGGTCGCAAGGATAGAGCGGGCCGTAGCTCGGCGCACCCAACGGCCAGCAACTGTCGGAAGGACTCACCGGCAAGGTGCCGGACGGCGTGCCGGCCGACCAGACGCCGTTGTAAGTCGCTTGATATACAATTTTGACGCCGGCGCCGGTGTCGGTCACCACCGGAGCGCCGTAACGCTCCATGTTTGGCCAACGGTTAGCCGCGCCGAACAACGATGAAATATCGGTTGAATGTATACCTTCGATATCAATTTCAAAACCGTGCGCCGTTTTGCCGGTATCGTTCACCACATCAAAGTTCGCCAAACTGCCATACGCCCCCGCGTACGCCGAGCTTGCTACTCCACTTAGCAAAAGTGCTAAATATAGAGATTTTAAACGCATTTTAATTCTCCTTTTTTAAAAAAATAAATCTATCATTTACATTTAAAATAATAGCAAACTGTTATTAATTTCCAACCCGCGATTTCTAATAATTTTGTTATACCGCTCACATTTTTAACAATCAATATAAGCATTTACACAAACATAACTCAAAGCCGCGCATTAAAAAACACATCCACAAAACAACAATGATTCTTATTTTTAATCAAAAATCAATCATAAAAAAACCTTATTCAACACATTATGTGTATATATACAACATAATTTAGTTCGTATAAACATTTTTCTTGTCAATTCGCCTGCGGATTAACTAACATAAATTGTATGCAACAAATCGATCAGGATGCCGCCGAGCATAGTGAAGTACATCATTTGCTCGTCAATCAAAATATCAATCCAATGAATTAATATCTAGCCATTTAATTTATGCGTCAAATTAAGTAATTCTACTTAGGTAACCGCACTTAGGTGATTGAGCCGATACATTTTTAAGTGAGTAGACCTTAACTATTTAATAGGAGGATGCAATAATGACTGAATCGGCTTACGCCATGCTTATCAGACAAAGCCAGCGGTCAATTGCTTGCGACTCCTGAAATTATTGAACCACCTAAGATGAGGAGAATGAAAATGAGAATTCAAAACCTACTACAAATCATGCTGATTCCCGCGCTAGTGTTGCCGGCGGATGGCATGGCCGCGGTCAAGACGGCGGCGAATACTCCGAACGTCTCCTTGAGCGCGTCTCAAACATCCGTGGTGTATAACGGCGCGTCCACCCTGACCTGGAATGCGGCCAACGCGCAAACTTGCGCCGCTTCCGGCGGTTGGTCCGGCGCGGTAAGCGCATCAGGCAGCAAAACCGTATCCGGGTTAACTGGCACGCAAACTTATACCCTGACGTGCACCGGAAGCAAAGGCTCCGCCGCAAGCTCGGTTTCCATTGCGGTGGCAGCCAAACCGGCGACGGGCGGCACGCCCGTGGGCATCAATCTGTCCGGCATCAGCGATTGGGGCGATCGGCAAATGACTTTCGTCGACGTGATGAAACAGTCACGCGGCTTCGCCAACATCAATAACCCATGGGATCCGGCCACCAACCCGCCGCCGCTGGACGCCAACGGCTGGCCGACCACCGATTTCGGCGTGTATTTCATCACCACGCCGTATGATCCCTTAAACCGGCCGCTGACCGTCACTTATCCCAGCATGTTCGGGACCTATAATTTGAGCTTTAACGGTCAAGCCAACATCCGTTCCAACGACGGCAACCAAATCGTCAATCAAGTCTACACCCCGACCACCAACACCACGACCGCGCAAGTCGTGGTCGGCCCTAGCCAATCCGGCGTGGATTTGGAGTTTTACAATACCCGCAACGGGGTGAAAAATTTAAAATTACTGCGGCCGGGTTATGCTTTCGGCTCTAGCCAAGTATTTACCACGCAATTATTAAACGCCTTGCAACCGTTTAGCGTCATTCGCTTTATGGAACCGCTGAGCACCAACGGCAACCCGGTGACCGCGTGGGCCGGACGTAAATCGGTCAATGACCCGACGCAGCAAGACCCGCGCGGGATCGCCTGGGAATACGTGATTCAACTCGCCAACGCGGCCAACAAGGATATTTGGATTAATATTCCCGAAGGCGTCGACTTGACCGACAAAAGCGCCAATAACTACGTGACTCAATTGGCCAAATTGTTAAAAGCGAATCTGAATTCTAAATTGCACGTTTACGTGGAGTACAGCAACGAAGTGTGGAACAGTTCTTTCTCGCAAAACGCCGCCAATTTGAACTCCGCCATCAACGACTATAACAGCGGCGCGGATTTGGGCTTGAACTATGATGGCGTCAACAACCAATGGTATTGGGGTTTCCGCCGGGTGGCGCATCAATTGGTCCGGATTAGCCAATTGTTTGCCCAAGTCTATGGTCAAACGGCCATCAATACCACGATACGGCCAGTGTTCGCCTTTCAACAGGCGCAACCCTTCCTGACCGAAGACGCGTTGCGCTATATCAGCGCCAATTTCGGCGCGCCCAACAAGTATATTTACGCCATCGGCGGCGCGCCCTACTTTCCCTCAGGTAGCAGCGACACATCCACGGACGGCTTGTTCGCCAATTTGCAAGCCGGCTTGAACCAATATTTGTCCGGCTTCACCGGTTTGCCGGCCTATAACGGGGGATTGGTGTGGAACGGCGTCACGTTTAGAAGCATGGCCAATTACTTCGGCTTGAAAAGCATGAGTTATGAGGGCGGCCCGGATTTAAGCCAGGAAAAGAATTGCGCCCTGGCCGAACAATGCGAAACCGACCCGCGCATGAATCAATTAATTCAAGACGAATTGGCGGATTTCTACGGTTGCGGCAACGATTTGTTCGTGTTTTATGAACTGGCCACCCCTCCCAGCGACACTTTCGGCGTTTATGAAGACCTGACCGTGCCGACGCCAAAAAGCTTGGCCCTGCTAACCGTGATCAATACTCCGTTGGCGGAATATAACGTATGCACGTCCACGGTGAATAACCAACTGCTAGTCCAATAGCGCCCCTCGCGCCTACCGGCCCGCCCAACACGGCGGGCCGGCTTTTCCTTTGGTTCCGAACGCCCCATCTTATATAACGACTAGCCCCCCCACACGGCCAACAACCCAAGGCTTTGGCCGGCATGCAATCCACAGCCTTTTGCTCAGGCTGGCACGCTTGTCCCGTATCAAGCTGATAGCTTTTTTAAGTTTTCCAGCCCCTGAAAAATCAGGGCCGCCTCCTAGCCTCTAAACTAATCCTAAAAAATAAGTATTTATAGCCACGTAATCGGACCTAGGGAATGAAACCGATCCAATTCATTCGCTCCAGCGTTATCTTTAATCTATGAAAATACACATAAAACCAGACAGATAAAAAGGTATTACCGGCGGGAGCAACGGCCATGAAAACACAAGCGCTCAAACTATTGATCATCTCTGCCTCATTAGCGTTGCCGCTAATTGGCGCGTATGCTTCTACCCAAAAAATACCTCCGAGCGTGAGCCTGAGCGCATCGCATATTTCGGTGATACATGGCGGCGCCTCCACGCTGACCTGGACCTCCGCCAACGCCAAAACGTGTAAGGCTTCCGGTGGTTGGTCAGGCCAGGTTGCACCTTCCGGCTCGCGTACCCTTCTCCGCCTGACCAGCGCCAAAACCTATGGTTTGACTTGCGCCGGAGCAGGCGGCTCAACCGCCAAAAGCGCCGTTTCCATATTAGTGGAGCCGCCGCCGCCTCCGGGGAACACGCCCGTGGGTATTAATCTGGTTGGCATCAGCGACTGGGGCGACCGGCAAATGACTTTTGTTGACGTGATGAAACAGGCGCGCGGTTTCGCCAACATTAACATGCCATGGGATCCAAGCGCCAATCCGCCGCCGCTGGACGCCAATGGCTGGCCAACAACGGATTTCGGCGTCTATTTCATCACCAACTCTTATGATCCCTTAGGCAGGCCGTTGACCGCGACGTTTCCCAGCATGTTCGGAACCTATAGCCTAAGCTTCAATGGTCAAGCCAACCTGCGTTCCAATAACGGCAATCAAATTTTGAATCAGGCCTATGACGCAAACAGCAACACCACCACGGCGCAAGTGGTGGTTGGCCCTGCCAATTCGGCTTTGGATTTGGAGTTTTACAACACTCATGGCGGAGTGCAAAACCTAAAATTATTGCGCCCCGGCTATGCGCCCGGTTCAAATCAAGTATTCACCACCCAGTTTCTGAACGCCGTGCAGCCTTTTAGCGTGTTACGTTGCATGGAACTCTTGAACGCCAACGGCAACCCGGCCACCCACTGGGCCAACCGCAAATCCGCTCTTGATCCCACTCAGCAAGATGCGCGCGGCATTGCCTGGGAATACGTCATCGCGTTGGCGAATCAAGCGCACAAGGATATTTGGATCAACATTCCGGCAGGCGTGGATTTGACCGACCCCAGCGCCAACAATTATGTGATTCAGTTGGCGAGTTTGCTGAAAGCAAGCTTAAACCCGCTATTAAATGTCTACGTGGAGTATAGCAATGAAGTTTGGAATAGCGACTTTTCGCAAAACGCCGCCAACTTGAACGCCGCGATCAATGAAGTCAACAACGGAGCGGACCCAAGCTTGAACTATGATCACGCCGACAACAAATGGTATTGGGGCTTCCGCCGCGTGGCGCATCAATTGGTGCGCATCAGCCAATTATTCGCTCAAGTGTATGGCGATGCCGCGATCA
Organism: uncultured Pseudomonadota bacterium; assembly: GCA_903928965.1. GTDB lineage: Bacteria > Pseudomonadota > Gammaproteobacteria > Methylococcales > Methylomonadaceae > Methylomonas. The sequence continues at coordinate 32,694 of CAIYSZ010000057.1, read as the reverse complement.
ATACCACCATCCGGCCGGTATTCGCCTTTCAGGCAGCGCAACCATTTCTGACCGAGGATGTTCTGCGCTACGTCAACCGTAATTTCGGCCCGCCATGCGTCTTTTTTTACGCTATTGCCGGCGCGCCGTATTTTAGCGCCGCCGGCAACGACGCCACGCTAGACGATTTGTTCGCCAACTTGCAAACCGGCCTGAACCTGGATATGCACGGCTTTAGCGGATTGCCAGCCTACCGCGGCGGCGTGCAGTGGAATAACGTCACCTTCAAAAGCCTGGCGAATTATTACAATCTCAAAAGCTTTACTTATGAGGGCGGCCCGGATTTGAGTCAGGAGAAAAACACCGCGCTGGCGGAACAAGGCCTATCCGACCCGCGCATGAGTCGATTGATTCAAGACGAACTGGCCGATTTCTACGGTTGCGGCAACGACTTGTTTATGTATTACGTGCTGGCCACGCCGCAGGGCGATGCCTTCGGCGTTTACGAGGACCTGAGCCTTCCAACCGCTAAAAGCCAGGCTTTGACGACGGTTACGAATACGCCGTTGGCGGACTATAAGGTCTGCACTCCCGCCGTAAATAATCGTTTATTGGTACAATGAGTGGTTAACAATAAGTCTCTATGTTTTGCTTAGCCTACGGCCTTGTCGACACAAGGTCTTCTATAGTTCATTAGCATGGTCTTTTTTGTTAGCGACTTAATTTAAGAGCGCTAAACGGTTGGGATAGCGCTATTCGCCGCCACTCCGGGAGACTCCCATGCGCTATCTGCACACCATGATTAGAGTCGGCGACCTCGCCGAATCCTTGAACTTTTATTGCAACAAGCTAGGCTTGAGCCAAGTCCAGCGCATCGACAACCCCGAGGGCCGTTTTACCCTGGTTTATTTGGCCGCGCCGGCCGATTTAAGCGCCGCGCGCGACCAACGCGCCCCCCTGTTGGAGCTGACCCATAATTGGGACCCGGAGCCATACGCCGGCGGCCGCAACTTCGGCCATCTGGCGTTTGAAGTGGAAGATATCTACCAAACTTGCCGCCAATTGCAATACCAAGGCGTGAGCATCTTGCGTCCGCCGCGGGACGGATACATGGCGTTTATCCGCTCTCCCGACCAAATTTCCATAGAATTGCTGCAAAAAGGCCAGCCGCTAACCCCGCAAGAACCCTGGGCGTCCATGCAAAATTCCGGGACATGGTGAACCCGCCGCCCCTGGGGCTGTATATCCATTTTCCCTGGTGCGTGCGCAAGTGTCCCTATTGCGACTTTAATTCACATGAAGTAAAAGGCGGCGCGCCGGAACAGCGCTATATCGCCGCCCTGCGCGAGGATTTCGAACATGAATTCGCGCGCCTCGACTCGGCGCGCGCCATAACCAGCATTTTTATGGGCGGCGGCACGCCCAGCTTGTTCGCGCCGGAACCGATAGCCGCTTTATTGCAAACCATTCGGGCGCAAGCGCCGGTGGCGGCGGATTGCGAAATCACCCTGGAAGCCAACCCGGGCGCGATCGACAGCGTTAAATTCCGGGAATTCAGAAGCCTAGGCATCAACCGCCTGTCCATTGGGGTGCAAAGCTTCAATAGCGAGCATCTGCGTCTGTTGGGCCGCATCCACGATGCCGGACAGGCCGTGGACGCAGCGCAAAAAGCCCGCGCGGCCGGCTTCGATAACTTCAATCTGGATTTGATGTTCGGCCTGCCCGGCCAAACCCCGGACCAGACCCGCGCCGACGTGCAAATAGCCATTGATTTAGAGCCGACGCATCTATCCTATTACCATTTGACTTTAGAGCCGAATACCTATTTCCACAAGTATCCGCCGCCGCTACCGGAAGCGGACGCCGCCTACCGACTACAACTAGCCGGACAACACATTCTTGCTCAAGCCGGTTACCGGCAATACGAAATCTCCGCTTACGCCCAAGAGGGTTATAGCTGCCGGCATAACCGGAATTATTGGCAATTCGGCGACTACATCGGCATCGGGGCCGGCGCGCACGGCAAGCTCAGCCTAAGCCAAGGCATGATCCGCACCGCCAAGCCCAAGCATCCTGAACACTATATGCAAAATCCGGCGCACGCGCAGGTGGAAAGCGTGGCCGCCGCGCAATTGCCGTTCGAGTTTTTAATGAACCACTTGCGCTTACGCGACGGATTCAGCTTGCTGGATTACCGCCAGCGCACCGGACTTGACGCATCCAGCCTGGAACCGGCCCTCAGCCAATGCCAGGCGCAAGGCCTGCTGCGGCGGAGCGAGGGACGTATCGCCTGCACGGAAAAAGGCTGGGATTTTTTGGACGACGTTCTCGGTAAATTCCTGCCTGACTAAAGCGCCCAGCCGCCCGCATTTCAACGGTGGAAGCGGTTATAATTCCCCTCTCAGGCAAGCCAGGAAACTTCATGCAAGATTACCAAACCCAATTCATTCAATACGCCCTGGATTGCGGCGTGCTGAAATTCGGCGAATTTCAATTAAAATCCGGCCGCATCAGCCCGTATTTCTTCAACAGCGGCTTGTTCAACAGCGGCGGACAACTGGCCCGGCTGGGCCAATTTTACGCTCTAGCCCTGCAAGCCTCCGGTCTGGAAGTGGATTTAATCTATGGTCCGGCCTACAAGGGCATACCCTTGGCCGCCGCCGCCGCCATCGCCTGCGCCGGGCTAGGCCGCGAACTGCCGTTCGCCTTCAACCGCAAGGAAGCCAAGGACCACGGCGAAGGCGGCATGATAGTCGGCGCGCCGCTTAAAGGCCGCGTGCTGATTATCGACGACGTGATTACCGCCGGCACATCGGCGCGCGAATCGGTGGACATTATCCGCCGCGCCGGCGCCACGCCCGCCGGAATGCTGATCGCCCTGGACCGGCGGGAAAAAGGCCAGGGCGAATTGTCCGCGGCGCAGGAAGTGGAGCGCGAATTCGGATTGCCGGTCATCGCCATCATCTCGCTGCACGAAATCATAAGCTTCATCGAACGGCAAGCGGAAAACGGCGCACGGCTGGCGGCGGTGCAAGCCTATCGCCGCCAATACGGCGTTTAGGCCTATTTGCGCGTCGAACTAAACGTATAAGAGCGGACCAGACCTTGACTGTCGAATTTGACCAACAAATCCTGGGTATCGTCGCTGCCGAATAAATAATAGTGATAAATGCCGTAAGTCCAAGTCACGTGTCCGTCCTCCAGACCGGTGCGCCACGGCGGGCCGAACAAATCTTGAATGTCCTGTTTCTTGGTTTGGCCGATTTTAATGTCGCCAACCCGGCTTCTCGCAAATTCCTGACCCACGGTAAAACATCCGCTCAAAATGCTGGCGGCCAACCCCGCGCAAAGACCAGCGCGGGCATAGGAAAAAAAACGCGGTAACATAAGGCAAAGCCTCCTTGGGGAGTTCAATCAAAACGATAATAACGCGATTTGGCTAACGACAATAAGCTCATTGTCAAGTCAACCCATCAAGGCCTTGAATTTTACGCGTAAGCCCAAGCGCTTGTCATGAATTTTGCTTGTTTTTTATAACCACCACTTAAGACGACGCCAGCCATGACCCAAGCCGCCACCCGTTCATTATTCGATTCATTGGTATTCGACAACCGCTTTTTGCGCGAACTGCCCGCCGACCCGGAGCCGGACAATTACCGCCGGCAAGTTTACCAAGCCTGCTACTCCTTCGTAAATCCGACGCCGGTTCCTCAACCGCGCTTGGTCGCCCATTCCGAGGAATTAGCCGCCGAATTGGGCTTCTCCCCGGACATGTGCGCCTCCGACGAATTTTGCGCTATTTTCGCCGGCAATCGCCTACTCCCCGGCATGCAAGGCTATGCCTGCTGCTACGGCGGCCACCAATTCGGCCATTGGGCCGGACAACTCGGCGACGGCCGCGTGGTCAATCTCGGTGAATTGGTGAATAAAGACGGAGCGTATTACACCCTGCAACTCAAAGGCGCCGGCCTGACGCCTTATTCGCGTAGCGCCGACGGTCTGGCGGTGCTGCGCTCTTCCATCCGCGAATTCATTTGCAGCGAGGCCATGCACCACTTGGGCGTACCCACCACCCGCGCCCTGACCGTGATCGGCAGCGGCCAGCCGGTGCGGCGCGACATGTTCTATGACGGCAACCCGGAATGGGAACCGGGCGCGATAGTCTGCCGCGTCGCGCCGTCATTCACCCGTTTCGGCAGCTTTCAAATCTTCACCGCCCGCAACGACGCCGCCACCTTGAAACAATTGGTAGACTACACCATACGCCGCGATTTTCCGCATCTGGGCGAACCCGGCCCGGAAACCTACCGCGCCTGGTTCGAGGAAGTATGCCGCAAAACCGCGGAACTCATCGTACATTGGCAGCGGGTAGGCTTCGTGCACGGCGTGATGAACACCGATAATATGTCCATACTTGGCCTGACCATTGATTTCGGACCCTACGGCTGGCTGGAAAACTACGACCCGAACTGGACGCCCAACACCACCGACGCGCAAGGCCGCCGCTACCGTTACGGCCACCAGCCGAAAATCGCCTATTGGAATCTGGTGCAACTGGCCAACGCGCTACTACCGATCATTCCCAGCGTCGAAAGCTTGCAACAAGCCCTGGATACCTGCTACGGCGAGGCTTTTGACCAAGGCTGGCGCAAAATGATGGCGAGCAAACTCGGATTACGGGAATATCTGGAACAATCCGACACTAGTCTGCTTGACGATACACTGATGATCGACGATTTGTCGCAACTGCTACAAAATTGCGAAACCGACATGACGCTGTTTTACCGCGGTCTGGCCGATATAAGCCCGCACACTCCGGCAGCCGATTTTCTGGCTTGGTTCAGCGCCTGCTGTTATCTAAACTTAAGTGTAGCGCAACGGCATAGCGCCAAGGTCTGGCTGCAACGTTACCAACAACGGCTGCGGCATGATCCCCTAACCCTTGAGGCGCGCAAAACGCTGATGCACTCAGTCAATCCGTTATATACCCCACGTAATTATTTGGCGCAATTGGTCATAGACGAAGCCGCCAGCGGCGACTTCGGCATGCTGCGCGAATGGCTGCGGGTACTGCGCCACCCTTATACCGAACAGCCGGGCCGGGAGCGGTTCGCGGCGAAAAGGCCGGATTGGGCAAAGCATCGCGCCGGTTGCTCCATGCTATCTTGCAGCTCGTAAAAGACGATTAGCGCAGGTTGTTAAAAAATAGTGCCGAAACCGGCTATTTCGGGTATGCTTTTCCCCGTTGATCCCCGATTTTTCACTAGGCAGCGTAATGAATAACAGTTTAAACCCTGAGGTTAACGGAACTTACGACATTGATCCAGAAGAAACCAGAGAGTGGATTGAATCGCTGGAAGCGGTAATAGAGAAAGAAGGCGCCAAACGAGCGGCTTATTTGATAGAAAAACTGGTAAGCATCGCCCGACAATCTGGTTCGGACATACCGTTTTCGGCTAATACACCCTATATAAACACCATCCCTGTAGACCAACAACCCAAATTCCCTGGCGACACCGACATAGAACGCACCATTCGTTCCTATGTGCGTTGGAACGCCATGATGATGGTGTTGCGCGCCAACAAATACACCAACGTCGGCGGCCACATTGCCAGTTTCGCCTCCGCCGTCACGCTTTACGACGTCGGCCAAAACCATTTTTGGCGCGCGACTTCCGCCGTCCAGGGCGGCGACATGATTTTTTCCCAAGGCCACTCCGCTCCCGGCACTTACGCTCTAGCCTATTTGCAAGGCCGTCTGGAAGAAGACCAAATGGACAATTTCCGGCAAGAAGTCGGCGGCAATGGCCTGTCGTCTTATCCGCATCCGTGGCTGATGCCGGAATTCTGGCAATTTCCTACCGTCTCCATGGGCCTGGGCCCGATCATGGCCATTTACCAGGCGCGCTTCATGCGCTACATGCATAGCCGCGGCCTGGCGAACACCGAGGGCCGCAAGGTTTGGGCCTTCCTCGGCGACGGCGAGACCGACGAACCGGAAACCTTGGGCGCCATCGGCATGGCCGGCCGCGAAAAACTGGACAATCTGATTTTCGTGGTCAATTGCAATCTGCAACGCCTGGATGGACCGGTGCGCGGCAACGGCAAAATCATCCAAGAGTTGGAAAGCAACTTCCGCGGCGCGAATTGGAACGTCATTAAAGTGATTTGGGGCAGGCGCTGGGACCCCATCCTGGCGCGCGACAAACAAGGCCTGGTGGCCAAGCGCATGATGGAATGCGTGGATGGCGATTACCAAACCTTTAAATCCAAGGACGGCGCTTACGTACGCAAACACTTTTTCAACACCCCGGAACTACAAGAGCTGGTGCGGGATTACACCGACCACGACATTTGGGAATTGAACCGCGGCGGCCACGACCCGATCAAGGTTTACGCCGCCTACCGCGCCGCCGCCGCTCACCAAGGCCAACCGACGGTCATTCTGGCCAAAACCATCAAAGGTTACGGCATGGGCGATTCCGGGCAAGCGCAAAACACCAGCCATCAACAAAAAAAGATGAGCATGGAATCCATCCGCTTGATCCGCGACCGCTATCAATTACCGGTTTCCGACGAAGAGCTGAATCATTTGCCTTATCTGCGTTTCAAACCGGAATCCGAGGAATTCAAATATCTGCAACAGCGCCGCGCCGACCTGGGCGGTTATTTGCCGTCGCGGCGGACTAAATCGGAAACCTTGGCCATCCCGGAATTGTCAGCCTTCAAACCGCTGTTGGATGGCCTGGGCGAAGGCCACGAAATATCCACCACCATGGCGTTCGTACGTATTCTGAACATTCTGGTCAAGGATAAAAACATCGGCAAGCGGGTAGTGCCTATCGTGCCCGACGAGTCGCGCACCTTCGGCATGGAAGGCATGTTCCGCCAACTTGGCATCTGGTCGCAAGTCGGACAGTTGTACACGCCGCAAGACGCGGAACAATTAATGTTCTACAAAGAAGACAAAAACGGCCAAGTCTTGCAGGAAGGCATTAACGAAGCGGGCGGCCTGTGCGATTTCATCGCCGCCGGCTCGTCTTACTCCACGCATAACGTGCCAATGATTCCGTTCTTCATCTATTATTCGATGTTCGGTTTCCAGCGCGTGGGCGACTTGATTTGGGCCGCCGCCGACCAACGCTGCCGCGGCTTTCTCCTAGGCGGCACCGCCGGCCGAACCACCTTGAACGGCGAAGGCTTGCAGCACGAGGACGGCCACAGCCATATCATCTCCGCTAGCGTGCCGAACTGTTATTCCTATGATCCTACTTTCGCCTACGAATTAGCGATCATCATTCATGACGGCTTGCGCCGCATGTATGTGGAGCAGGAAGACATTTTCTATTACATTACGCTGATGAATGAAAACTACGACCAGCCCTCCTTGCCGGAAGGGGTGGCCGAAGACGTGCTAAAAGGCATGTATTTATTCAAGAAGGCCGCCGGCGCTAAAAAACCGTGCGTGCAATTGCTGGGTTCAGGCACAATATTCATTGAAGTCATCGCCGCCGCGCAATTACTGCAACAGGATTGGGATGTCGAAGCCGATATCTGGAGCTGCCCAAGCTTTACCGAATTAGCGCGCGACGGCCAAACCGTGGAACGCTGGAACCGGCTGCACCCCGCCGAAACGCCGCGGCTGTCGCACGTGGAGCGATGCCTCGCCAACGCCAAGGGCCCAGCCATAGCCGCCTCGGATTACCAACGCCTGTTCGCCGAGCAAATCCGCGGCCTGATTATTAACCGGCCTTACATCGTATTGGGCACCGATGGTTTCGGCCGCTCGGACACCCGCGCCAATTTGCGTAAATTCTTTGAAGTTGACCGTTATCACATTACAGTCGCCGCTCTGCACAGCCTAGCGAAACAAGGCGATCTGCCGCCGGCGACAGTCGCCGCCGCTATCGACAAATACGGTATCAACGCCGATGCGACGCCTCCCTGGTTAATTTAACGGAACACCGCAAATGACAGCATTAATTGAAGTAAAAGTGCCGGATTTAGGCAATATTGCCGATATTGACATCATCGACGTGCTGGTCAAACCCGGCGATCTGGTCCAAGCCGAACAAACCCTGGCGGTGATGGAAACCGACAAGGCCAGCATGGATTTGCCTTCCAGCGCCGCCGGTGTGGTGAAACAAGTGCATATCAAAGTCGGCGACAAAATATCGCAAGGCGCATTGGTCGTCACGCTGGAAACTGGAGCCGACGCCGTAGCGCCCGCGCCGGCCGCTTTGGCGGCAACCGCCCCGGCCCCGGCCCCGGCCGTCGCCGGCGAGCCGGAGCCGGCCCCTGCCCCGCCGCCAATCGCGGCGGCCGGGGCGGCTAGCCTCATAGAAGTCATCGTACCGGACCTGGGCAATATACCGGAAGTTGACATTATCGACGTGCTGGTGAAGCCCGGCGATAAAGTCGAGGCCGAACAAACCCTAGCGGTAATGGAAACCGACAAGGCCAGCATGGACCTGCCTTCCAGCGCCGCCGGCATCGTCAAACAAGTGTTCATAAAACCCGGCGACAAAGCCGCGCAAGGCGCGCTGGTGGTAACCCTGGAAACCTTTGCGGTCATAAATCCGCCGGCCGCCGCGCCTGCTCCGGCCTTGGCGGCGGCTCCAGCCGCGCTCCCAAGCGTCAGCGCCCCGGTTGCGGCTCCGGCCGCCGTTGCGCCGGTTGCCGCCGCCTCCATCTCCGCCCCTCACGGCGAAGATTTCAAGCCGCACGCCACGCCTAGCGTGCGCTTGTTCGCCCGCGAACTGGGCGTCGATCTGGCCAAAATCAGTCAGGGCAGCGGACGCAAGGGCCGCATCCTCAAGGACGATGTGAAAAATTTCGTCAAAAACATTGTCACCCAAGCGGCTAACGGTAAAACGGCCCCGGTAAGCGCCGGCAGCGGCATTCCGCCGATTCCAGCGGTGGATTTTTCGCAATTCGGCGACATTGAGGAAAAACCCTTAAGCAAAATCAAGCGCTTGACCGGACAAAATCTGAGCCGCAATTGGTTGAATCTGCCGCAGGTCACTTATCACGACGAGGTGGACATCGGCGACATGGAGGAATTCCGTAAAACCGTCAACGCCGGCCTGGGTAAAGACGGAGTCAAATTGACCGGCCTGGTGTTCATCATGAAAGCTCTGGTCGCCGCCATGCAAAAGTATCCGGCCTTTAACAGTTCCTTGTCTCCGGACGGCGAAAAGCTGATATTCAAACACTACTACCATGTGGGCATCGCCGTGGACACACCCAACGGCCTAGTCGTGCCGGTGATTCGCGACGTGGATAAAAAAGGCGTGTTCCAATTATCCGCCGAACTAGCCGAAAAAAGCGAACTGGCGCGCGGCGGCAAACTTAAACCCAGCGACATGCAAGGCGGTTGCATTACCATTTCCAGCCTTGGCGGCATTGGCGGCTGCGGTTTCACCCCTATCGTCAACGCGCCGGAAGTGGCAATCCTGGGCGTTACCCGCTCAAAAATTCAGCCGGTGTGGAACGGGGAGACGTTCGAGCCCAAACTGATGCTGCCATTGGATTTGACCTACGACCACCGGGTCATCGACGGCGCCGAGGGCGCGCGCTTCGTCGAAGCTTTAAAAACGTATCTTGGCGATATTCGCCGCCTGCTGCTTTAAGGAGCCATGCATGAGCAATCAATCAACCATCAATGCCGAGGTTTTAGTGTTGGGCGGCGGCCCCGGCGGTTATACCGCGGCCTTCCGCGCGGCCGACCTGGGGCTTAAGGTAACCCTGGTGGAACGCGATCCGGTGCTGGGCGGTGTGTGCTTGAACGTAGGCTGCATTCCTTCCAAGGCCTTGCTGCACGTGGCGCAAGTCATCCACGAAACTCAGGAGTTCGCCGCGCACGGCGTCGTGTTTGGCGAACCGCAATTGGATCTGGACAAAATCCGCGCCTGGAAGCAAAGCGTGACGCTTGGCTTGAACCAAGGCTTGGCCCGCTTGGCCAAGCAACGCGGCGTCACCGTGCTAAATGGCTATGGCAAGTTCACCTCGCCGCACACTTTGCAAGTCGGCGAACAAAGCATTCAATTTGAAAAAGCCATCATCGCCGCCGGCTCACATCCCACGCAAATTCCGTCATTCCCTAACGACGATGCGCGCTTGTGGAATTCCACCGACGCCTTGAACCTGAGCTTTATTCCGGAAAAATTGCTGATTGTCGGCGGCGGCATCATCGGCTTGGAAATGGCGACCGTCTACCACGCCCTGGGCTCGAAAATCAGCGTGGTGGAGTTGATGGATCAAATCATTCCCGGCTGCGACAAGGACATCGTCACCCCATTGCAGCGGCGGATTAAAAAACAATACCAAAACCTCTGGCTGGAAACCAAGGTTGAAAGCATCACGCCCGCGGAACAAGGCCTGCAAGTCAGTTTCGCCGGCAAGGATGCGCCGGAGTCGGCATTGTTCGACGCGGTTCTGGTGGCGGTGGGTCGCCGGCCGAACGGCAAATTGATCGACGCCGAAAAAGCCGGCGTCACCGTCAACGAGGCGGGTTTCATCCCGGTGGACAAACAACAGCGCACCAACGTCGAGCACATTTTCGCCATCGGCGATGTCGTCGGCAATCCGATGCTGGCGCACAAAGCATCTTACGAAGGCAAGATCGCCGCGGAAGTGATTAGCGGCAAAAAATCCGCTTTCGACGCCCTCACCATTCCTTCCGTGGCTTACACCGACCCGGAAGTGGCGTGGATGGGCGTCAGCGAAAGCCAAGCCCAGCAACAGGGCATCGCTTACGAAAAAGGCGTGTTCCCATGGGCCGCCAGCGGCCGCTCCTTGAGCATTGGCCGCGGCGAAGGCTTGACCAAGCTCATCACCGACAAAGCCACCGGCCGCATCATCGGCGCCGGTATCGTCGGCCCCAACGCCGGCGAATTGATCGGCGAAACCGTGCTGGCGCTGGAAATGGGCGCGGACGCCGAGGATTTAAGCTTAACCATCCATCCGCATCCCACCTTGTCCGAGACCTTGGCCTTCGCGGCGGAGATGATCGAAGGCACGATTACCGATTTGTATATCAAAAAGTAAACGCTTTTAGCATACTGGAACGTGCGAGCCGCGCGTTCCAGTTTTCAGCAATGATTATTCTTAGAAAGCTATATTTTGTGTTTAGGCTTTCAGCTCAATACATGACAGTCACGCTAGCAAGGTAAAAGCTTATTGGTTACATGCCGGCTACACCCACGCCAACCGCCTCCGGTGGCCAATTCCTCAAGTGGCTAGCTTTGCAATAAGATTTGTCCTGACCTAAACTGTTTATCATATTCAGATACCATTGAGGCAAGTTATACACCATACTAGCGCTTTAAGGACAAAGGATGAACAGCAACCAACCATTCATTAAATCCATAAATGTCTTGAACATAGGATTCGCTGGTCAAATCGACAAATATACAAACAATCCAATATCAATCAATGTTTTTATTCAGTAACCGCACTCTTTATTTACCCACGCTCAATTCCCAAACGCTCTAAACGCGTTACCCAATCATTAAAATGTGGGCATTTCCCCCGGAGCGCCTGTAAACCAATATGCTCGACCACCGCAACCCCAGAGCTAACTTTGTCATATTCCGGTATCTCTTTCAAAATTCGCTTTGATGGCGCGGTATCGGGATTATCATTAATAAGCTCCGGATTTTGACTGCCAACCATTTCCAAAATCCTTTTGATGGCCTTGTCATGTTCCAGGTATTCCCAGTCGAGTTTGACGGGATCAGCCAGAATTAATGCCTCAAATTCATGCGGTTGAATATAGGGTATAAATTGCCGATGTGAAACTGCCTTATATAATGCTTGTTCAAGGGCCGCAACACGGGAATAGGGCTCAAGCGATTTTGATTGTTCGTAGCCGGGGAAATCCGCCGGTAATCGGTAAAGGTCAAACATAGTGGTAAACCAACTATCTTCTTTAGCATCTTGTTTCATCCATGTGTTAATATCCGCCCTGGCTTTTTGATAACTGATAAGTCCGCCCCGATATTCCTTAGCGGCGCGCTTGTCCTTACTAGTCAGTACGCATCTGGCGTCGGCGTATACGCCATAATTAGCCAAATGCGGATTCAATACTTTATTCACAAATGCCTTCTCGGTTTGACCCTCCGCGGTCACGTGCAAGCGTATCAAGGCTGCCCTCCAAGAACGTTTTTTTCCCACAGCTCGGACAGACTATATCTTTGCAACCATTCTTCAAGCTCAGCTATATCCAGCTTCTGGAACCGGCTGGAGCCGGATTCAGCATCATGTTCCACCACGATTAATTGCTCGGGTAAGAATTCATCCACCAATCGGGTTGATTGGGTAGCGATGACAACCTGGGCATGTTTGGCAACCCGTTTAATCATGCCGGCCAGTTCGACTATCGCCGCCGGATGCAAGCCAAGCTCCGGCTCATCCAAAACTATCACTTTTGGTAGCAGAGCCGGGGGTTGCAGCAATAAAGTAGTCAGCGCCATAAACCGCAAAGAACCATCGGAAATTTGGTCGGGGCCAAATAAATAATCCGGTCGCTTGGCATCAGACCAGTTTAGACGTACATGCTGATCATTGCCGGGTAGCGTGTTGAGTTCAAAGTCGCCAAATTGCGGCATAACCAAACGGATATGGCGGACGATGCGCTGATAATAAGCCAGGTAATGTTGATTACTTTTCAGCATTTTCAGAAATGCCGCCAAATTCCCGGCATCGCTACGCAGATAGGCCGCATCATCAATATAGCTTCTGTCCTTAATCCTAGCAGTATCCGAGGTATCATGAAACTGAAATGTCTTGATACCCGCCAGCAACACGGCAAGCACCTGACTGGTTTTGCGGACATCCTTCGCTAATCCGGTTTCTGCCGCACCGCTTTCCAAAAAATACTCTTGCGCGGTTTGGTTGCCCTTTTTGTGGTAAATCACTTTTTCACCGCTGACAAACAACCGGTCAGGTAAGCCATGCGACAATTTTACTTCATAAGTATCCATGGCGATTTCATCTTCCAGCCTTACCGAAAAGCGTATGGATTCGGTTACCTTGGGGCCATAAAAGAGTAACTGGCTAACACCCTGTTTACCGACATATTGCTGCAAAGCGCCGATTGTCATAAAACTTAATAAACGGAAAAAGGAAATCAAATTACTTTTACCGGAACCATTAGCGCCCAATAATAGGGTCACATCGCCAAACGGAATGCTCTGCCCTACCTCATTATCAATCGATTTGAAACCTTTAAGATTTATCTCTACAAGTTTCATTTATATCTCCATACTGGTTTTATTGTCGTCCGGAATGAATTAAATCGGGCTACACCGTTAGCTTTTCTCATCCAAAAAAAACCGCCTACGCTCTTCCGCCGACAACCCATGTCTAGTCAAACCATGCGCACGCACATGGTCAATCAACGCCTGTCCATCCAGCAACAAGTCCGGCTCGCGCCATAATCTGGCCGTCCGGTCGGGAGAGTGGGTCAGCAGGCTGAGTCCATCCGGGCTGAATACGGCTCCGGTGACGGTGGCGTCGTGCGGAATGAAAAACCGTTCCTGCCCGCTAGCCAGGTCAAACACCCTGACCGCGGCCATGGACATAGGTTCGCCCAGGCTTTCCCTGGCGGCGGTAACCACATGGCGTCCATCCGGACTAAACGCCGCAAAGGCCAAGGCCTGCCGGTGCGGCAGATGCCATAATTCCTTGCCGTCGGCGGCGCGCCAGATGCGCGCGGCCCGGTCGGCGGAGGCGGTGACGATGAACTGGCCGTCGGGACTAAACGCGGCGCTTTCCACACTGTCCGCATGCCGCAGCCGCCATTTTTCGCCGCCATCCGCCGCGCTGAACACTCTGGCGCCGCCGTCCGCCGCCGCGGTGACTATCCATTGTCCGTCGGGACTGAAAGCGGCTTGCTTGAGGCCAGCGTCATGCCGCCAGCGGAATTTTTCCCGTCCATCGGCGGCTTGCCAAAGCCGGGCGAAACCGTCCGCCGAAGCGGTTAATATCCATTGTCCGTCCGGGCTGAATACCGCGTCGCGCACTTCGCCGTCATGTTGCAAACACAGTTTTTCCCGGCCGTCCGCTACGTCCCAAACACGCGCCGTACCGTCCCGCGAGACGGACAACAGATTCTCCCCGGCGGCGTCAAACGTGACGCGCAGAACTTGATTAGTATGTTGCATGCGCAGGCGCTCCCGGCCGAGACGCAAATCCCAAATTCTGACCGAACCGTCGGCCGCCGCGGTGGCCAACAGCTTGCCGTCGGCGCTGAAGCGGGCATGATTCACTTCGCTACCGTGCCGCATGCGAAAAAGCAGCGCCCCGCTTTGCGCATCGGTCACCCGCGCCTCGCCATCCACGGACGCAGTGGCGATCATCAAGCCATCGGGACTAAATTCCGCGGACTCCACCGAGCCGGTATGTTCCACGCGCAGAGTTTCGCGGCTATGCTCCAGATTGATAATCCGCGGAGCGGCTTGATTGAAGGCTAAAGCCAAGGCGTTTCCGTCCGGAGAAAAAGATACTCGCACGGCCGGGGCTTCCAAGCGCCATTGCAGTAACGTCATTCCAGACGCCATACTCCACAAGCTTACAGTGTTGTCAGGGGAAACCGCCGCCAGCCAACGCTCATCGGGGCTAAAAACCAAAGATTCCGTGCCTTCGTTTTGGGCGAAGCGCAAGTATTCGCCGCCCGAAAAAATATCCCAGACCCTGATTTCTCCCTGGGTAGCGGCGGCCAAAAAACGGCCGCTGGCGCCGAACGCCAATTGCGACACGGGTTGCGACAACGTAAAACGTTGTCGTTCCTTGCCCGATTCCCAATCAATCAGGCTCACGCTATCGCCCATGCTCAACGCGAACCGCTTGGCCGCGTGACTAAAAGCCATGCGGCTATCGCGCGCCGCTTGCGCCAGAATGCGCGGTGGATTGTTTTTTTCAGAAAGCGTCACAGGCGCCCCGGAAGCGCGGGTTGCGTTGCTAATATTCAAACCGCGCCAAACCCGTACCTTGCCGTCCTTGCCCAGGGTAACGACTTCTTCGCCGCCCGGCGGAATTTCGGCTAGCGACACTTCGCCTTCATGCTCCAGCCTAAGCCGCTCCAAGCCGGTGGAGACATCCCAAATCCTAGCGGCATGTTCCTCCGACAGGGTAAGCAAATAGCGGGCGTCGGCGCTGAAAGACAAGCGGCGGACGTTGCCCTCAAATCCCAATCGCGCGGCGGGAGGCATGCCATTCCATTGCCCGGCGTGCATACCCCACAGATAAACGCCTTGTTCCGAGGCGACCGCCAACACACGGCCATCGGGTGAAAACTGCGCATCCGAGATCACGCCGGGGTGCGGCGGAGCGGGAAAATCGGCCGGCGCGCCCAGTGCATAAGCCAGAGCGGTTTCAGCGTTCGCCGACCAGGGGCGAATCCGCCGGGGCCCCGGCAAAGCCTCCAAGGCCAGCAACCTGCCTAGTTCGGCATGGCCTAGACCGGCTTCGCGGCGGGCGTTTTCGGCCAGCACCTTGGATTGATACATTAAACCGTCCCACCATTGCCATGCTATCTCTACCGCTGAAGCCAGCAACGCCAAACATAGCGCGAACCAAATGCATCGGCGTTTTAGTCGCCGCCGCAGGCCCAAGCCGCGGGCGAGGCGGGCCGATTGCACCAACTTGCATTCCGCCGAAGTCCATTGCCGCATTCCGCCGCGCCCGGATTCAACCACCGGCAAATCCTCCACCGGCAACGCGGTGAGGGCGCGTTTAATCCGTTCTTCCAATAAGCGTCTGGCCTGCTGGCCAGGCCGGATGGAGTCCTGAAATTCACGCCGCACCAGAGGCGCGAGGGTATCGTGGGAGAGACGGGTGAATTTAGGCGCGCCGCGGCCCGCGCCGGTGGCGTCGGTGAGTACGAAACAGGATTCAAAAAAATCCACTACCGCGTGCAGGCCTGAAACGCAATGCGCGTATTCCGCTTCCAAAACGGTCATGGAACATTGAACGGCGGCGCCGAGTTCATTCGTATGCCGGTGCAAAATATCCAACGCCAAACCGGATTGCGCCAGTTCCGGAGAGATGTGCTCCAATTCCGCCATCCGTTCTTGCAGAAAATCTTGTAGCAACAGACCGCGCCGTTTTTCTTGTTCGTAAAGTTCAAGACTAATTTCGGGTTCCGCGTCATTAAGCGCCTTGGCCCGCGCCCAAAGCCGGCTCATCAATATCTGCAAGGTCGGCGCGAGCGGGGCAAGGCGGTCGGCCAACAAATCGTCGGCGATATTGACCGCCAAGGGCAGACCGTCACGGCCCGCGCCAAGGGTCAGGCGGTATTTGTCCCGGCAACGCGGATTTTGAAAAACGCCTTCAATCGCTTCCAACAGACCCTGACGATCCAAGCGCTCCAATACGGTCAGAGAATGCGGCAATGCATGAGCATCCAAGGCGGCGGTCATATCGGCCAACCATTCCTTGCGGAAACTTAGCAGCCATTTGCAGCGGCCCGCCTCCGAGCCGATTTTAAATAATTCAACCCATTGCCGTCTCAACGCCTCCCAATCTTTCACGTCCGCGCCATTTTCAGGCAATAGTTTTTCCGCGTGATCCACAACAATGAGCAGCGATTTTCCTGGTTCACTCGCGCGCAATCGACATGCATCCGCGAAATTCGCGGCCAATCCGGTTTGGGAATTTAAAGCTTGGAAATTTATGGTTTGGGTGTTTTTTAAGTTGTCGGCTTGAGTCAATGGCGGGCGTTCAAACGCTACAATTTCAAAAACGCTCTCCAACCGCGGTAGCAGGCCGGCGAAAAGAAAAGAAGATTTTCCAACGCCGCTTTGCCCGCACAATAATGCAATGGCCGCCGCATCCGGTTCGGTTAATTGATCGTGCATGGCCTTAATGGCCTTGGCGCGGCCAAAGAATATTCCGGCTTGCTCGCGGCTAAAGCTTTGCAAATTCAAGAAAGGAGCGGCGGGCAAACCGATATCGGACGGCAAGCGCAAGCCGGCCAAGGGGTCGGGGTCCAAACACCAATCATTGACCGCCTCGCCCCCGGGACGAATATGCAAACGCCAGGCATGGCGCTGATTTGTTAACGCCTGCTCCGTGGACTCAGAAAAAATCAAGCCTCTTTCCGCGCCGAACGGCCTATTATCGGCGGAACCGCGCAATAATCTGGCGCCTGAGCGAGCTTCCTGAAAAGCATTTTGCAAGCTCAGCCGGCCTTGCGCCAAGGCGCGGTAGAATAAGACAGCGAAATCACAGGCGGCTAGACTGTCTACCTTGCTCCGGGTGGCGATAACGGCGGGCATCCCCGCGGAGAGTAAATCACTGACTTGGCCTTCGGTGGCGCAGCCATTAAGAAACACTAAGCGTAGCGATTTTTGCCTGCCCAAAAATTCGGCCAAATCCATTCCCGCCGCCGCTTGCACGCCGCCGTTCTCGGACTCGAACAGCAAATGCTCGCTATCGGCATGACCGGAAAAATGAAAAATAACGATGCGCCCGCGCCAGGGAGGATATTGAAACGCCTTGACCACGTCGCCCGGCGTGGCCTCCGGTAACACTTCCACCTTGCACCAACGGGCCTGTTCCGCCTCGGCCAAGACTGACCCAATTTCCCGCCGTTCGCGCGCTAGCTCTTCCCGCAACGAAGCAAATTGTCCGGTGCGGTCATTGGCGAAGGCTAACAAAATAACGGGGACCGAATCCACAGGTTAATTCATGAGTTAAAAACTCTTATTTAACCATACCCCAGGTCCATGCATGGAAAAAATTCGATAGTTTGCGGACGCTAGGACGATACGTAAAAAGGTTTACGCAAGGCCAGCCATTGGCCCACGTCTTTGTTGTTCAAGGTTTGCTCCAGCGTATTAATAGCCAATTCACGGTTCAGCGGCAAATCGTCGTATAACTGTTGATAAATCAGTTCCGGCAGGCGTTTTTCGGTAAATACCGACAACAACCAATGCTGGCCGTCGGGTTCCGAGACAGTCAGGGGCGGGTAATCTTGGGCCGGCAACAGGAATACGCCTTCCTCGGGCAGAGTATTGTTCGGAAAATACTGAGACGGACTCCAGCACGCCACCGCCGTCGGATCACGCACCAAAAGCACGACATGCCAACCGGGCGGCCCTACGATTTCCAGGCGAAACGGGTCGTTGAGGTGAAACTGTTCGCCCTTAAGATCGCCTTCATCGGGCCGGAAAACCAGCGCCCGGTGTTTCAAGGCGACCCCAAAGCGGTTTTTTTCATCGTAAGGCACCGCGCGCTCGAACAATCGTTTCCAGCCTGAATAAGGCCGGGTGATTATGGTTTCAAATTGGCTTAAATTGTCTATCAATACATCTTCTATGTTTAACGCGAACAACTGGCAAAACGGCAATAATTTGGATTCGGGAATGGATGACTCCTGCATGCCGGCATTGCCGTTGACCCAATTGGCGATTTGCGGCGCAACCACGCCTATTTCCGCCGCCAAACTGGCGGCGTTGGTGATTTTCGGATGCCTGCCGGATTTGTACAGCAAACCGAGTTTTTCCTTAAAATGGGGTACTAGAATGGGCATGGCATTTTCCTATGCAGAGGGTTTCATCGCTATTTTTCCTATCATATATAATATTCAAACGTTTGTATCTTTGACCTATCTTATGCATTCTGAACGTATGACATTAAAAATATTCCCGGCGCGTTTGCGCCTTGCGTCTTATAAAAAACCATGCAGCCTAAGCCCGCGCGCTTAAAACGCTGGAAACTTTTGCCCCAAAAAACCGACCAGCGGCCGCTGCTCCTACTACTGGGAGTATTGTCGTCTAATGGCGTTTTGGGCGCGGGCGGGCTGGAATCCACGGACAGGCCCAGCGAGCAGCCCTTGTTACTGCCGGCCCCTAATCTACCGCCAAAGCCTGATCTGTTTACACTCCCGCCGGCGCAATCCCTTGCTCCCGACAGTAACTTGCGAAAACGTAACATCGCCATCCGGCGCATTATTTTGGAGGGAAACACGGTTTTACCGGCGGAAGCGCTGCAAAACCTGATCCAGCCCTACAAAAATAGCACGGTTTCGGTTGCGCAGCTGGAAGAGTTGCGGCAGGCCATTACCAAGTTATACCAAGACCGGGGCTATATTAATTCCGGGGCGATTATTTCTGAAGGGGCCCTCCGAGAAGATGAATTAAAGATCACGCTCATAGAAGGACGCGTTAAGGAGGCGAAGATCAAGGGACAGGGCAATCTGCGAGAAGGTTACATCCGGAATCGCCTATTGGCCGAACCGGAACACACGTTCAATATTCACGACCTGGAAGACCGGTTTCAGGTTCTCTTGTCGGACCCTCTGATTAGCCGCTTAAATGGCCGCGTGTTGCCCGGCCCGGCTTTCGGGCAAGGCATTCTGGATGTCGAAGTGGCGCGAACAAAACCTTACAAACTCACGCTATTTGGCGACAATTACCGGCCGCCCTCGGTCGGAGCCAACGCCCTCGGCGCCACCGGCAGTTTGCTTAGCCCATTCGGATTCGGCGAGATCTTCGATTTCACCTATTCGATTAGCGAGGGCGCGAACCGTTATGGCGGAGGCTTAAACCTGCCGGTGTCGGACCACGGCGCCATGGCGTTTTTCAGATTCGACGAAGCCGATTCGCGGGTTAGGGAAGCGCCGTTCCAAAATCTGAATATCAATAGCCGGGTACACAGCCTCGAAGGCGGTTTAAGCCAATTGCTGATCAATACCCAAGCCCGGCGTTTAAATCTAGGCGCTACGCTGGCGATTAGAAAAAACGAAACCAGTCTACTTGGAGAACCGTTTTCATTCACCCCCGGCGTCTTGGGCGCACACACGCAAGCCACGGTACTGCGGATTAATCAAGACTTCCTGCAACGTTTCGACCGGCACGCGCTGGCCGCGCGTTCAACCTTTAGCATAGGGTTGAACGCCTTGGGGGCGACCCAGCCAAGAGAAGATTTTCCCAGCAGCGATTTTTTCGCCTGGCTGGGCCAAGCGCAATACGCTTTCCGTCTGAACCAAGAAGGCGCGCAACTCGTGTTCAAAAGCAACAGCCAATTTTGCAACCATGCGCTGCTGCCTTTAGAGAAAATCGCCGTCGGCGGATTCTCGACCGTGCGCGGCTACCGCACCAATTCCTTGGTGCGGGATAACGGCTATACGCTAAGCACGGAGTTGCATTACCCATTGCTTGCTTACCGAGGCCTAGACCCCGACGGGCGGCTGGAGCTAGCGCCCTTTATGGATTACGGCGAGGCCTGGGACCTCAAGACGTCGTGGGAGCCCAACGCGCAAGCCAATGCGCTGTGGTCCATCGGCTTAGGCATGCAGTGGCGGCATGCGAATTATGCCGCCGATTTTTCCTACGGTTACGCTTTAAATAAATTAGTGAAAAGCCAAGCCGCTTTCGACGCCCTGCAAGATAACGGCATTTATTTTCAAGTTAGAATGGACGTTTTATGAAGTCATTTAGCATAGCCGGCCGTTGGCTGCCGCTGGTCATGTTTTTGAGTATACGGCTCAGTCTGTTTCCGCTGCCGGCGCGGGCCGATGGAAATGGGATTGTAACCGACGGCTCCGTGGGTACGGGTTCCTATTTGCACAATCCGCAACCATTACAAGGCCAGGATATATTAATCCCGCAGGATATGGGAACCACTCAGGGCGCAAATCTATTTCAAAGTTTTCAGTTTTTCAATATCGCGCCCGGTCAAAACGTCACCTTTGGCGAAAACGTCGCCGGCTTTTTAGACAACATTATTGCCCGCGTCACCGGCGGCTCCGGGTCGGATATTGAAGGAACGCTAACCGTTACCCCAGGCGGACACGCCAATTTTTACCTGATCAATCCTTCCGGCGTCATGTTCGGTTCCGGGGCGAGTATTAATGTACCGGGCGATGTTCACATTAGCACCGCGGATACTATCCGTTTTCAACAAGGCGTCTACACCGCCGATGCGCCCGCTCCGCTAACCAGCAGCCTGACCGGCGACCCGGCGGCTTTCGGTTTTTCCGCGGCTTCAACCGCCAATAACAGTCTGCTGCAAATAAATGGCGCGAATTTGAGCGTCCAGCCTGGCCAAACTCTTGATCTGACGGGGCAGCAAATCGAGATCCAAAATCAGCCCCAAAACCAGGCTTCGCTGACCGCGAACGACGGAGAAATCCGTTTGATCGCCTATAAAGGAGACGGCGAAGTTGATCTGACCCGCCAAAATGGGCGGCTAGCCTTGCCGGCGCAAACTCCAAGCGCCAATAATGCCGGCGACGTCACCATCCAAAACATGACGTTGGAAGTCAGCGGGGACGGCGGCGGAAGCATAGCCGTGTGGGGCGGAAATGAAACCCTCTCGCATTCCAACCTGAACGCAAACAATAATGTCAGCGACAACCTCAACGGAGGTGTGGAAATCCAAGGCCTTACGGCGCAAATGGATCAATCCAACATAACTGTGCAAAGCTTGAATGCAGGCGACGCGGGAACCGTTAACGTAAACGCGCAACAAACTTTAAGCATTACCGGCGGCACGACCATCACGGATGCAACCGATGACGCTGACAACGGCGGCAACATAAGGCTTACCAGCGGCAATGACCTGACCATGGATAATGGCTACATATCCACATCTACTAATGGATCGGGCCAGGCTGGCGACATCACGATCATTACGACGCAAGGGAACGTGACATTGCTTAACTACTCAGAAGTGTCGTCCACGAGTTCGGATCAAGGTTCAGCAGGCGCCATCCAAGTAAATGCAGCTAATAATGTAGCGTTAAGCAACGGTAGCGAGATCAACAGTCAAACAACTTATACGGTAAACGCCGCCAACGCCATCTCCATTCTTGCCGGCCGGAATGTAAGTTTGGCGTCGGGGGGTTACATCCTCTCCCAAACCTGGGGCAGCGGCCGAGCGGGATCAATCAACATACAAGCAACAAATCGGCTGAGCGTCTCGGACGCGGATTCCGGCATTCAATCCTTCGCCGCCAATGCCAGCAATGGCAACGCTAGCGATATTTTCATTAACACCGGCGCAGGAGGGATGACAGTGGAAAACGGAGGTGTAATAAAAGCCGACGCTGGCGGCGAGGGTAATGGCGGCGCGATTAAGGTGATTGACCTGGGTAGTCTCACTCTTTCCGGCCAAAATTCCTTGATTGAAGCCAGCGCACTCGGAGGAAGCAACGGCGCGGGCGGTACGGTAAACATCCAGGCCGACGGCGATGTCGCGCTTAGCAATGGCGCCGGCATTTCCAGTTCCACTTCCGCCGACGGAAGCGCCGGGGCAATTTCGCTCACCACCAACGGGCGACTGATTTTGGAAGGGGCCGGAACCGCCATCGGCTCCGGCGCGGCGCTAGGCAGCGTGGGTAATGTGGGACAGGTGTCGGTCAGCGCCAAGGGCGACATCGAACTGGAACAAGGCGCCGAAATCACCGGCAGCACTTTTGCCCAGGGTCACGCCGGCGCGGTATTTTTAACTACCGGCGGCAATTTATTTATCAACGGTCAAGGCTCGGCGCAATTTACCGGCATCGCCTCCAATGCCGAACCCGGAAGCCAAGGCGACGCCTCCGACATCAGGATTTCAGTGGCGAAAAATCTGACGCTGGCTAACGGCGGCGGCATTTCCAGCGAAACGCTTGCCCAAGGCAATGGCGGAAATATAGTCATTAACGCCGCCAATATCCATGCCAACGCGAGTCTCATATCCGCCGAATCGGTCCAGGGCAGCACCGGATATACAGGAAACATCCATTTGGATGCCGCGAATTTCCTAACTCTCGACAACACCCAAATCAATACTTCCTCGTATGGCGGCAACGGCGGCGGCATGGTTCTCGCCGGCAATCTGTTGCTAATGCAATCCTCCGCGATTACCGCGGACACCCACGCACATGCCCACGGCGGTAATATTAGCTTGAACTTCCAAGGCGTGGTGGCCGATGGCAATAACGTCATCCTGGGCGGAAACCGGATACTGGCGGAGCGGCCCAATGTTCCGGGTTGGAATATTATCCGGGCCGCCGCGCCGGATGGCGTGACCGGCCATATAGAATCCAGTTCGCCGCAGTTGAATCTCAGCGGCGTTCTGCAAGTGCTGGGAGGACCGCAATTTCAAGCGGAGGAATTGGGCAAGGATGCTTGCGACCGCCGCATGGGCAGCAGTTTAAGCATCAAAGGCGAAAATGGCTACGGACGCCAAACAATAGAATAACAGGCTATCAACTTATTCCAGCGTCTATCCAAACTCCGAGTGCAATCTTATTGTAATGCTAGGCATGCCTCCCTGTTTTTTAGTGGATATAGCTAGTGAATGACGAAATATAGGTTTTTCCATCACTATTCAAGACAGAATTGGTGCATCTAACTCTTATGAAGCTAGCTTCCCCGTTGGGATTAATTGAATTATTGGTAAGCACCTGAATGGTAAAAATGTATTGATTTTGAAACCCTATAAAGGTGTTCGACGTGGTTATAGCTTCAAAAATAAATATACAAAGAGGCGGTGTTGAACTTATTGAAAATAGTAGCTGGCCATTAAATGCATTGGGGTTTGCAGGCGGTGACAAATATTGCGTACCATTGGCAACAATGGAGGTAATCAGACAATTTACGTTAGTTATACCAGACATGTTTTCTCCTAAATAAATTACAATAATAAAATAATATAAATAACCGATCTATATCCCAGAAACTATCAATTCTTAACCACCCACAAATAACTCTTTTCCGCCAAGCGGCCTTTTTTATCCTCAATGCGGATGGCTACTTCAAAGCGTCCGGGCGGTATTCGTAAGTGTCTTACATCCAAGCGGTTTTCCGTGATATAAGGTCTTAGCCGCGCCGCCAGCGGCAGCACGCGAGCGCCATTTCTCAACTCCAATTCAAATTTACTCATATCCACTTGATCTTTGTCGGAAAATTCGGCCACCAATTGGACTTCGGTAGATGTTTCGGCTACTTCCTGCCCTTGGCCGTCCTGTATCAGCAGAGGTGATTGCAACAAAATGCGTGGACTCCGGCCGCGCAAATCGGCGCTGAGCACGTTCGCGCCCTCGCTTAAATTAAAATCGGCCGCTTCCTGCGCTTGCAGCAAATTCAACGCCCCGTCCTCGGCCATTGCCCAGTGGCTGAGCATGCTTAACAATATCGCCTTCAATAGCAAATTCATAACCAATCTCCTACTAGAATGAAAGCCGACCAATAAAACGGATGCCGGCGAGAACCGTCTTGCAACCATTCCAATTGCGCCTGCCGCAATGCCTCGGCCTTGCCTAAACCCGCTTGCAAGCGGTCACGGTAAAACGCGGTCATGATTTTCTCCGCCGCTATATCGTTAACCTGCCACAAGGTGCCGATCACGCTACGCGCATTGGCTTTTATCGCCATCCCGCTAAAGCCCAATGGAGAACGGTCATTCCCAAGCGCGGTTTGGCAAGCGCTAAAACTCAATATATCCAGTTCCCGGCGCGCGTTTAATAATTCCTGTAATTTATCCAGGCGAATTTCACCATCATAAGCCATAAGAAAGGTATTTTTGGCTTCGTCCTCGAACTCCCCATGCGAAGCAATGTGGACAATGGAATATTCGTCCTCGGTTAGTTGCTTTTTAAAACCGGAGACAGTGAATTCTTGATCCAGCAATACGACACTATCAGGATAACGATGCAATTCCTTTATTTCTCTTTCAACGCCAGGCAAGGGCGTGTAATCTCCAGGCGGATGACCTAATCCCGCCAGCAGCATTTTACCTGACGGCTTAGGGATGGCGTGACCGGACAAAATCGATAAAGCCGGCGAAACCGCGACTGCGTAACGCTCGATCAAAAACTGCTTGCCGTCATATAAAGCTGACAAGGGCAACAATCGCAGAAAATCATCCGGAACCGTCAACAAGGTTTTAATCGATTCGGATTTTAAACTCGGCTCCAACGGCTCAATAAGCCAGGAATTTAATTGCCTGGACTCCGCTTCAAACGACGGTCGCCGGGGAGAGCGCATCAGCGAGACTAAATTCAGCGTGGCGGCCTTCAATTTGTCCGCGCTCACCGCCACCGTATAATTATCCAAGCGGCCATTTATTTCCAAGAGCAATTCCAGCCTATCCGGCAACACCAAAGGATAGAGAATGGCAGTCCCGGCTGGCGCGCGCTCTGCGGCGGCATGGCGCTTTTCCTCTACCGAACAGCGTTCGCCTAGATAATCTTCCAATTCGGCTTGCTTACTGAGTTCTATTATATTCCGCGCCTCGCGCAATGGCTCTTGGTTGTTTCTTGGATTTTCTGAGGCCTGTCTTAGCAGCAGATCCGCCATGGCCAGATAAATAGGGGCCAAGTTCTCGCGGAAAGACGAGTTTCCGGCGGCGTCAAAACGCACCGGAATATCCAATCGAATCGCTTCAATATGCCGTACGGCGCGGCGAAACGCGGCCAAGGCCCCGGCATTGTCGCCTTGCTTGCGCAACAGGCGTCCCAACTGCGCGTCCAACGGCCACCACAAGGCATGATCCTGCCAACCCTGCGCCGCGAGCATGGCTTGTTCGGTTAACGCCAACGCCTCTTCGATGCGGTTTTGCAGTTCATATAAACTGCCCAAGCTTGCCAAACTCATACTCAACAGGCGGCCGTCGCCTTGCCGGTTCGCACCGTTCCTGGCGCGTTCGTATGCGGAAAACGCCAACACAAAACCGGGCTGCCCCAGCATTTGAGCTTGCGCGCCCAGTTCCCAAAACAGCCGGGATTGTCCGGGCGAATCGGGAAGCGCTGCGATTGCACTGAATAAGCCCGGAAAAGCGGCTAGGCGCTGCGCCGGCGCCAGCATGCGAATCTGGTCCAGGCGTGCGTTAAACATAAGCAGCGCATCGTCTCCCGCCCACTGCCGGGTTTTGGTTAGCCATTCATTGGCTTTGGCTTGCTCTTCCGGACCGCCGTCAAGATAAGCCCGCGCCAGCCAAAAAGCGTAACGGCCGCGTTGCCCTATGGCGGGATTTTCAGCGGCGAGGGCTTGTTCAACCACGGACAGCGCGGCTTGCCGCCCGCCAGCGCAGGCATTAAGCTTAAGAGATTCTAAATCATCAATAGATTGAGGGAGTTGCGATTTTCCAAGCGCGTCTTGCGCGGGGCAGTAGTTGTCGGTCATAGGCGCGGCTAGCGTAGCAGCGGAAGCCGGCAAAAACATAAGCGCGATCAGGCAGCCTGGAATTTGCCGGCAATAGACTTTGGCACGGTAAAACAATGGCGCACCGGTTGGCATGGGATTGGCGGCTGTTAATTGCAAATGAATTCATCAGGCATGCCAAGGCATGCCAAGGCATGGCCTTAGGCCTAATTAGAATTCTATCACAATTAGAAAGCCAATTCATTCAACACGGTAATGCCAAAACCGGCTACATTATCGGGACTTATGTACTTGCTGATATTAAATTCATTAATATACGCGGCGACATGTTCCTCCAAGGCGACCGACAATAACTCCTGATAGTTTGAAATAGGGTTTATAGTGGGCCGCGGACCGGTAAAACTGGCGGTATTTGCACGCAGCAAGGCTCTATAATGACCATCGACTTCATTGGTGTAATGCACAACCAATCCGTCCACGATTTCCCTAAACACCGGTTCATAGTGGTAGATGTATTCAAAATTGCCTAGCTGTAGCGGGCCGCCGGTGGCCCAGGCTTGCGGCACAATATCCAGATCATTGTATATATTTGCATTCCACACCGCGTAAGGCTGATTGATATGGTGATCCGGTATGGCCGGAAACGCGGCGGCGAAAGCGGTCACAAAATCTTCATTACCGGTGCTGGGGCTGGCGGTTGGATAAGTGGTGATGCTCATGACGGGATAAGCGGTCTTCAGATACAGCGCCAGAATCGAGGTCAACGCGCCTCCCAAGCTGTGTCCGGTAATGGTTAGATTAACCGGCGTATTTCCGGTGATGGCGTTGAATTTGGAGTCGTCATCCAATAGGGAAAGAATATTGTTTAGCGCGATGCAGTTACCGCTTGAAATTAGGATATTGTGATTGCCGCTAAGCAATGGCTCCTGGGTAGCCACTCCCATCTCCTCAATGTCAACATTGACTTTGGAGTTTGCATTAGTCCCGGCTATGGTCAACAGATAGCTCGGCGCATTCGGGTTTGGTTTTAATAGATTATTTTCCAAAGGCGGCGCAAACAGCGCAATGGCATTGTCCGCCACCATACTGCCTTGGGCGGTATCTTGATAAACGCCCGCCCCGACAAGCCGCCAACCGGAGAAATTGCCGCTGGCGTCGGAATTAAGAAAAGCATTCAGATCATTTTCCAAATGCCGGGCCAAGTGCTTCGCGGAGCCCGTCACAGGACTATGCAAAGCCCCGGACAATACATTCGATTTCAATGACAGCGTAAATATTTGTTGAAAGATATCAAGCGATGGAGTTGACATTACTAATCCTGTTTCTGATACTTATGCAAATTATTTCAGCGATCACCCTCCCGAGTTGCCTGCCGCGCCAAAATCAAGAATATTGGATAAAAAAGAAGCTGATTAAAACACTCCGAAAAAACCAACTAAAACCAATATGTTAAATTTAACGCAATAGAAAACTCCGGAATATTCATCGCTGAGACGTAATAATCACAGCATTAGTTTAATCATAGAAGATGGTAATGTATCTGCACAATTTCTTGCAAATTCTTAATAGGCCTATCCAAAGCGCACCGGCAACTAGCATCTTACATCTTGACAGGCTGTTGAAAAATGCATTTAGTCAAAAAATCACCACTACATCTTGTGTCCATGCATCTTTCAATTCACAATATATTGATCAAGTTTGACAATATGTTGAGAAAATCGACAGCCTGTTAAGCAGAAACAACGCTAAGGCAGCCAACCCCTTGAGGTCTTGGCGGGCAGGTAACGCAGCGTCCCGGCTTAGGCGGGTAGCCGCGCCGGCCTTGCCCGCGGCGGCGCTCAATACCGCCCCGGCTACTCCGCTTGCTCCGACTCCGGCAAAAACCCGCCAGCCTGCCGCGACCATAATTGAAAATACACCCCGCGTTGCGCCAGCAAGGCGTGATGATCGCCGTCCTCGACGATGCGGCCATGATCGAAAACCAAAATTCGATCCAAATGCGCTATGGTGGATAAACGATGCGCGATGACGATGGCCGTCTTGCGCCCCATGGCCCGGTCCAGATTTTCTTGTATCGCTTGTTCAGTGAGCGAATCCAGGCTGGCGGTGGCTTCGTCCAGAATCAATATCGGCGCATCCTTGAGCAAGACGCGGGCGATGGCGATGCGCTGGCGTTGGCCGCCGGATAATTTAACCCCGCGTTCCCCGACCAAGGACGCATAGCCGTCCGGCATTTGCCGGATAAAGCCGTCGGCGTGCGCTAGTTCCGCCGCCGCCGTCACCGCCGACATATCCGCGCGCGGCTGGCCGTAGGCAATGTTCTCGAACAAACTGCGGTGAAACAGGCTGGGGTCCTGCGGAATTAAACTGACTTGCCGCCGCAAGGAATCTTGCGTCACGCCGGCGATATCCACCCCATCCAGCAAGATTTGCCCCGCTTGCGGCTGGTAGTGGCGCAAGATCAAATTTACAAAGCTGGATTTTCCGGAACCGGAATAGCCGACCAAACCGACCCGCTGCCCGGCTTCAATGACCAAGTTTAAACCGTCGAACAACGGCGGCCCGTCGGCGGTGTAAGCAAAGCGCACGTTTTTGAATTCGATGCGCCCGGCGGTCACGCGCAATTCGCTCGCGTCCGACGCGTCAACGATATCGTGCGGCCGCACGATGGCGCGCACCCCGTTGCCGATATTACCCATGTACTCAAAAAATTCCAGAAAGCGCCGAGTTAAATTGCGGGCGTCGTTAATAATCAGCAAGGCCGAACCCACGCACAAGGTAAACCCGCCCACCTGGATGATGCCGGCTTGCCATAGATCCACCGCGTAAAAAATGGCGCCGAATTTGAGCAAGGCGGCGGAAATGAATTGAAACCAGCGCACCCGCTCCATGTACCAAAAGGTGCGCCGCCCCTGTTTGACCTCGGTGCGTAAAAAGCCTTGCAAATATTCTCGCTCGTCCTCCAGGCGAGCGAACAGCTTGGCGTTGGCCATATTCGACACCGAGTCGACGATTTTGCTGTTCACCATGCTGCGGGTGGCCGCATAGCTTTGCGCGTAACGCTGGCAGCGCCGCGCCAAACCGTAGCAAACCAGCACGTAAATGAATACCCAAGCCGCCACGGCTTCCGCCAGACCGGCATGCACCGTGGACAACATCCATACCGAGGCGGCGAAGGTAACGCCGACCGGCCAAAAATCACATATCAAAGTCCACAGCGCGTGATTGACGCTGGTGGCGGTTTCACTGATGCGGTGCGCCAAGCCGCCGGAGAAATGATCGGCGAAATAGCGGCTGGAATGGTATTGCAAATAGGTAAACAGGTTTTGCGAGGTGGATTGGCGAATGCGCGGCCCAATGCTAACCAGCACCGCGCCGCTGGCGCGGCTAAACAGCGTTTCCGCCGCCGCAATCCCCGCCAGTAGCATCAAGGGGTGGCGCAAATCGGCGGCAGCGCCCCCGTCGGCGCGGGTCACCGCATCCATCAAGCCCTTGACCGCATAGGGGGTCAGGATATTGGCCAGAGCTTGGCCGGTCTCCATCAGCCACATCACGCACAGCCAAAAACGGAAACCGCGCAGGCAATAGCCGATAAAAGCGAAACTGGAGTCCGGCAGCGGCGGCGCGGCGGCGGCGCGCTGAAATTTAGGCGGCTTCATGTCTGGCGCGGTCAACCCGGCGGCCAAGCCAAACGCCGGCCGGCCAATAAATGCACGTGCAAATGGTACACGGATTGTCCGCCGTCGCGATTGCTATTCATTAAAGTGCGGTAGCCGGACTCGGCCACGCCCAATTGCGCCGCCACCCGCGCCGCCGTTTGCAATAAATGCCCGGCCAGCTCGGCATCGTCCAAATCGTTTAAATTAACGATATGCCGCTTCGGAATCAACAACACGTGTACCGGCGCTTGCGGTTCAATATCGTGAAACGCCAACACTTTTTCATCTTCGTACACGATATCCGGCTTGATGTCGCCGGCGGCCATTTTACAAAAAATACAATCCGGCATAAGCCCTCCCAAGATTTGTTAATAGTTCAACCGCCGCCGCAAGTGGGACAAGCCGGGTTACGCTTGAGGCGCAGGCTTTGCCATTGCATGGTCAGCCCGTCCAGCAACAGCAGTCTGCCGGCCAAGGTTTCCCCGGCGCCGGTGATTAATTTTATCGCTTCCAGCGCCTGCATGCTGCCGATTATGCCGGTGATCGGCGCAATGACGCCATTGCGGGCGCAGTTTTGCGCCTCCTCGCCTTCTTGCCGGTACAAACAGTTATAACACGGGCTATCCTCGCGTCCAGGAGTAAACACGCTGATTTGCCCTTCAAACCGTATCGCCGCCCCGGACACCAATGGACGTTTTGTGTCCACGCACGCCCGGTTCACCGCGAAACGGGTGGCGAAATTATCGCTGCAATCCAGCACCACGTCGGCGGCGCGCGCCTCTTGCAGCAAGGCCTCGCCCTCCAAACGCGCCGGGTGCGCCAGCACCTCGCAGTCCGGATTGATTTTTTTCAGGGTTTGCAGGGTTGAAATCGCTTTTTGCGTCCCTATATCGGAAGTGTAATGCGCTATCTGCCGTTGCAAATTGCTCAAGTCCACACTATCGTGATCGTAAAGACTGATACGGCCAACGCCGGCCGCCGCCAAATACATTGAGGCGGGGGAACCGAGGCCGCCGGCGCCGACAATAAGGACGCTGGCCGCCAATAATTGTTGCTGCCCCGCGATATCAATCTGCGGCAGCATGATCTGCCGGCTGTATCGTAACAGTTGTTGATCGTTCATGTTTAGTCGTTCATGCGCAAAAGAGTGCGGATAATTGGCTCAAAAGGCTTGACAGCGCTTAAAAGCAAGCTATTATTAGCACTCACACGAAGTGAGTGCTAATAAGTTCAAATCAATAACACACTAAAAAATTAAGGAGACATTGATGAATATTCGTCCATTACATGACCGAGTTGTCGTTAAACGCGTGGAAGAGGAAACCAAAACCGCCGGCGGCATCGTGTTGCCAGGCTCCGCCGCGGAAAAACCGAGCGAAGGCGTGGTCTTGGCGGTCGGTCCCGGTAAGGGGCTGGACAACGGCCAAGTGCGCGCGTTGGATGTCAAGGTTAACGACAAAGTCTTGTTCGGCAAATACTCCGGCACCGAAGTCAAAGTCGACGGCGAGCAATACATCATCATGCGTGAAGAAGATATTTTGGGCGTTTTGAGCTAATTATACGCTAAGCGCTCCATCCGCGCCGGCCGCGACAATATCGAACACCCGCATCCCTAGCCGGACGGATACACCGAAATAATTACTAAACCCTAAAATTTCAGGACTAAAGAAATGGCAGCAAAAGAAGTTAAATTTGGCGGCGAAGCCCGCGCTTTAATGGCGCAAGGCGTCAACATTTTGGCAAACGCGGTTAAAGTCACCCTAGGCCCCAAAGGCCGCAATGCGGTGTTGGACAAAAGCTTTGGCGCGCCCACCATCACTAAGGACGGCGTTTCCGTGGCCAAGGAAATCGAATTGAAAGACAAATTCGAGAACATGGGCGCGCAAATGGTTAAGGAAGTCGCGGCTAAAACCTCCGACGTGGCCGGCGACGGCACCACCACCGCTACCGTATTGGCGCAAGCCATCGTTAACGAAGGCTTGAAATCGGTAGCCGCCGGCATGAATCCCATGGATTTGAAACGCGGCATCGACTTGGCGGTTACCGTCGCCGTGGCCGCCATTGAAAAAGCGGCTACTCCTTGCGTGGACAGCAACGCCATCGCTCAAGTCGGCACCATCTCCGCCAACTCCGATACCTCGGTAGGTGAAATCATTGCCGAAGCCATGGAAAAAGTCGGCAAGGAAGGCGTTATCACCGTGGAAGAAGGCACCGGCCTGGAAAACAGCCTGGACGTAGTTGACGGCATGCAGTTCGACCGCGGTTATCTGTCTCCGTACTTTATCAACAAACAAGAAAACATGAGCGTCGAGTTGGACAATCCGTTCGTGTTGTTGTACGACAAAAAAATCTCCAACATCCGTGAATTATTGCCGGTGCTGGAAGGCGTGGCTAAATCCGGCCGCGCCTTGTTGCTGATCGCCGAAGACGTGGAAGGCGAAGCCCTGGCTACCCTGGTGGTCAATACCATGCGCGGCATCGTAAAAGTAGCCGCGGTTAAAGCCCCTGGTTTCGGCGACCGCCGCAAAGCCATGTTGGAAGACATCGCCATCCTGACCGGCGGCGTGGTGATTTCCGAGGAAGTCGGTTTGTCCCTGGAAAAAGCGGACTTGACTCAATTGGGCACCGCTAAACGCGTGCAAATCAACAAAGACAACACCACCATCATCGACGGCGAAGGCAGCGAAGAGCAGATCAAAGGCCGCGTGGCGCAAATCCGCGCCCAAATCGAAGACGCCACTTCCGACTACGACCGCGAAAAACTGCAAGAACGTCTGGCTAAACTGGCCGGCGGCGTTGCGGTGATTAAAGTGGGCGCGGCCACCGAAGTGGAAATGAAAGAGAAAAAAGCCCGCGTTGAAGATGCGCTGCATTCAACCCGCGCTGCGGTTGAAGAAGGCGTAGTCGCTGGCGGCGGCACCGCTTTAATCAGAGCATTGTCTGCTCTGGAAGGCCTG
>CAIYSZ010000056.1 GCA_903928965.1 uncultured Pseudomonadota bacterium | reverse complement strand
CCCTCCTCGCCGTCAGTCGCGGGAGCCGCGCTATCGGCTGGTTTTGCCGACGCCGCCAAGGTTTGCAGCAAAGCGGGATCATTAATCAGTTTAGCGATCAGCTCTTCCGCTCCGGTTTTACCGTCCATATAACTGAGTAGGTTAGATAACTGGGTTCTGGTTTCCAGTATCTTATCCAAGCCCGCCACTTTTTTGGCAATAGCGGCCGGGGAAAAATCATCCATGCTTTCAAAAGTAATATCGACATTCAGGTTGCCTTCACCGGTTAAGGTATTAGCTACTTGAAAGGCCACGCGCGGCTTCATGGATTTAAGGCGTTCATCAAAATTGTCGACGTCAATTTCCAATAATTTGCGGTCTGCGACAGGGGCCAAGGGTTCCGCCGGTTTACCGGACAGATCGGACAAGACGCCCATCACAAAAGGCAATTGCACTTTTTTCTCTGATCCATAAACTTCTACATCGTATTCAATTTGCACACGTGGAGCGCGGTTTCTTTGAATAAATTTTTGACTACTTTCAGCCATTTTCTACTCCATTGTTTGTTAATAGTTATTTATATTGTTAAGCTGTTCACAATAAATCTCTTTGTGTATAGTCCCCGGTAACCTACGGTCTCGTAAAACGATGCGCAAGACCTATGACTCTTCATTTACATAGTCTTTTTTTCTTTGCTTTACGCATCAAGGTCAGGGCCTTTAATCTGCTGTAGCTGGGATAATCCATCGGGGAGCAAGTTTTCTATAATTTTCATAAAATCGGCGGTAGCCAAATATTTCGCCCGTTGCAGTAGTATAGGCACCGGGCTGTTCGGCTCGTATTGCAGATAATATTTATTGATGGCATCCAGAGCTTTTAGCACATCTTGACGCGTGGCAATTTCACCCACCCCCGCCGATTTACGCGCCACCGTTCCGGACGCCGCATTTTCAGACCCTGATTCCAAGGCTTGCTCGTCGTCCAACGCCTGTTCATCGTCCAAACCCGACTTCAAGGGGGCGAATTCATCAAAAACATGGATCATGTCTTTGAGCAACGTTCTTAAACTAGAAAGGTTGGGGCCGTTACCGACGCCAACCTTTTCAGTGATAATGGTTTCTATTTGGTTTGCCAAATCCACGCTTTGTTTGATGGCCTGATAATTGGCTTCTAATTGCTCAATTTTCACATCCTGAAAAGCCGCTTTAATCAGCCCTATATCAGGTTTTGTAACGCCCGCCGGCAAATCAATTTTATCGGTAGCCAGTTGGATGTCTCTCAGGCTAAACCTGCCCACGGCTTTTGAATCCACTAACACGGCTAGACTAAGCGGTCTAAGCACCGAATCAAAATTAGTAAGCTCTTCGATAATATTGACGCGTATGGTTGGGTCAAAATTATCATCCGGGTCTAACACGGGGTGTATAGTATCCCAATACTTTTCCACCAAACCGTATAACAGGTTTAAACCATCACGGAAACCAAGTATGTGCTCAAGGTGTATCAGGTCGCGAATTAAATAGAGAACTATTTGCAGGTCTTTAGTACGACGCAGCAATGCGGTGGTTTCTTTTTGAATCTCCCGCCAATTAGGCGGCACAGCCTTTTCACCGGTAATCAAATCTTCAGGTTTTTCCTGAATGGCTTGGGCCAAATTAAGATAGGCGGCATCGTATTCCAAGTTATCGCCGCAAGGATACTCTACATTAATGGGGTTGAGTAATTCTAATAAATCAGCCATAGTTATTTTAGATGCTAAAAGTCGGGAGAAGCCCTGTATACGGCAATTTTCAAGGCTTAAAGCCTTAGGGCAAATATAGTGGCAGCAGGGCAGCCGTTTGTCAACATCGTTATCATTTTTTTTATTAAACCGCTGAGCGTGAGCTTGGCGCGCACGGCGATTATTAGGATTGTAGAACGGCGGTTTCAAAAATCCGGCCTAATCCCGCCGGTTCAGCCTCGATTGTTCATCAGTCCGCTTGAAAAAGCAGAGTGTTGTTTTTATGCTATTCCCAATCCCCGGTCAGAATAAAAGGCGCCCAAAAGTATGGATGCCAGAATTTATCCTTGGTATTGCTATTGATCATATCCTCTTGGGCCAGTTGCAAAGCCTTGGCTTTGGAAACGCCGGTGTTCAAGTTGGAGTAGAACAACTTCATGAATTGTATCGTGCCTTTGTTGTTAATCGACCACAAACTGCCCAAGGCGCTTTTGACGTTACTTTTTATCGCCATGCCGCTAAAGCCTAGCAACAGCTTATCATTGCCTTGCGCGGTTTGACAGGCGCTTAAACTGAGCAAATCCACAGGATGCTGCTTAATTTCGTCGGATTGCAGGTTTTTTTGCAAATCTTGTAAATACAATACATCGTCATAAGCCAAAATAAAACTATCCCGCGCGCTGCTGCCAAAATAACCGTGCGATGCGACGTGTATGCGGTTATATTGACCGGAAGTCAGGCTATCCTTAAATGCCGATGAAGTAAATTGGTTATCAAACAATACCGTGCTGTTTCGCTGCTGACTAATTTGCTCCATTTCTTTGTTCACGCCCTTCAGTTTCAGCTTTTCCGCCAGCATTTCCTTGCCTTTATCGGTATCCGGCGCGATATAGTTATTGGCCCCCTCAATATCCATGACCATTTTTTGCGGCAGTTTTTCCAGCGACGGGCCATTCGGAGTTTCCAAACCCGCCAACAGCTGCTTTTCATTGGATTTAGGTTCGGATTTCCGGCTATTGATATCATTCAATTCCAATCCGGGCAGCGTGATCACCGCATAATCCTGCGCCACGTAGCGCTCGCCGTTGTACAGCGCGGCCAAAGGCAATAAGCGCATGCCCCGGTCAGGCACGAAGAGCAAGGAGTTGACCTTAGCCTCGTTCAAAGCGGGTTTGATCGGATCGATCAGCCAGCTATATAAAAATTTGCCCGGTACGCTAAAGTCGATGCTGGAGTCCCACGGTTTTTGCAAGGTATAAATCAACAAATTCATTTGCTTTTTGAATTCATCGACATCCACCTTCACCGTATGCCGGGAATAGCCTTGATTGGTTTTGACGATCACTTCCAGCCTATCTTTTAATAAAATAGGATACACAATCGCGGCGTCACGCAAATCATGACCGCGCAGATCATCCTTGACCAAGGCGGTACTGGTCACGCAGCGGTCGAAGAAAAAATCCTGCATGTCGGTTTGCTTGATCACTTCCATGTTATCCAGCGCGGCGCTCAAATCGATTTGCCCGTTTTGGGACGCGTCGCCCGCCGTATTCAGCAACAATTTAACGTAATTTCTATAAATAGGATCCACCACCGTCTCAATGGCGGAATCTCCGTTCACAAAATAAACCGGCAAATCGGAGCGAACTGAATTTAAATCCTTCACCGCCATTTGATAATTGCGCAACGCGCCCGCGGTATCGCCTTGTTTGAACTGCAAATCACCGGTCAAGGCTTGCAATTTAAGCTGCACTATCGACGGCGAGGTCTGAGGCAACAAGCCCAAAGCTTGTTGCGCCAAACTCAAGGCTTCCGCGAAACGGCCCTGGGACTGGTACAACTCCGCCTCAATGCCTAGCGCCTCGGCTTTAAACTGAGCATGCTCTTCATCGCTTAGGTTGACGACAAAATTCGCCGCTTGATAAATCTCGCGGGTTAACTCGGGATTCCGGCTAGCGTCGCCGTCGGCCAGCAGTTTCAAGCCCAAATGAGCGGCTGTCAGCGCCAGGCTAGCCTTGGCGTAATCAGCCGGAGCCGCGTCTATGCGTTGATCAATGTCCAATAAGGGCTTGATCTTGGCGTCGGCGTCGGCGTCCGATCCTTGCAAGCGGCTCAGCTCCAAGCTCAAGATTAGATTGCCGGCGTTCGCGGCCTTGGCCGCCTCCAATGCCTGACTTACGTAAGCTTGCGCTTGCTCCGCCTCGCCGTCGGCCCTGGCCAGGCTGCTTAAATAACTGCCAAGCAATGCGCGCAAATAATGATGATCCTGGGGCGCTTGATTCCAGGTTTCCAATAATTGCGTCTTGGCCGCTTCTTTTTTATTCAGTAAAAACAAATTGTAGCCCGAGGCCGCCTGCAAGGACCAGATCAATTCTTGGCCGGCCGCATCCGGGTGCGCGCCAGCCCATTGCAATCCGCGTTCAAATTGCAATTGCGCGCCGGACAAATTACCCTGATTGCGCAAGGCCTCGCCGCAAGTCAAACTGACGCCGGCGCTGGCGTCGGGGTCTTCACAGTCGGCCGCCGCCGCCTGCATGGTCAAGCATAAACAAACCGGCAACACCGCCCGCCGCATCATGGTCAACCACCCGCCGGCAACCCGTAATGGATAGTCCCGATATACATTCAAGGGAAACATAGTCCTGTTCCTTAAAATACGTTGTAATTAACCCGGAAGAAAAAACCGTCGCTTTGCGCATTACTGGTCAACGGCGCCGGATTTGCAGGGGTAAAAGCATGCGCCCAATAAAAATCGGTGGCTATGTGTTTGTATTGCCAATTAAATCCGATACCAGTGGACAAGAGGTAATTGGTCGCCGTTGAAACATGGGTAGCCGGAGTCGGATTAAACCATGCGCCGCCGTAATCCAAAAATGGCACTAAATATAAATTATGCTTATCTTCGCTTAAATCCAGATTAAGATATTTAAACCAGTCCAAAATCGGATATTTGATTTCAAGATTGGTATTAAAGCCGTTATCGCGAATATAAGTGTTTTGTTGATAACCACGCACGGTATACGCGCCGCCCAACGCAAAACGCTCCAATGGCACCAGCGGCCGGTCGGAAACTTGCAAATTGCCGCGCAGCACCAATTTCGCGCCGTTCGGCAAAATTCGTTGATCGAACATGCTTTGGCCCAACCAGCTAAAGAAATCCCCGCCCTGGCCGCCGGATTGCGGCGGCAAAGCGCCCAAGGCGTTCAAGCCGGCGTTGAATGTGGAGTTAAACACCAGCGCCGTGCCGCTGTCCAGACTGATATGTTTATAGCTTTGTTTCATGCGCAATACGGTGGCCTGAATCGAGCATGGAATTTGGGAGGTATCGGAAGGCGGATTGGCGATGCCGGTAAACGCGCTGCCGTTGATACAACTGTTGTTTTGCAGGGTTTGACTTTCCCGCACCGAAATATTCAAACCCAAGGTCAAGTTATCCGACAGCGTACGGTAAACAGGTTGCGCCAAACCGCCGTCGAAACCGGTGATTTGGGTATAGATGTTGGAAGCCGCCAATTGACCTTCGGACAAGGTGCTATTGGATTGGGTAAAACGAAACTCGGCCCGGGTGTCGTAAGCCGTGATCGGCAAGCTAATGCCGGTGTTGTAACCCAGGGCGCCGCCGTTGGCGATGAACTGCGCGTCGATGCGTTCGCCCACGCCCAAAATATTGTCCACCCAGCCGCCCATTCTGCCGGCGAAAGTGCCCACCGCCGCCGTGGAGTAATCGTCCGCGCCTAAATAAAGTTGATAAGGCCGGCTCCGGGTTACATTCACGTCCAAGGTCGCCTCGCCGGGGCGCACGCCCGGCATAAACCGCATATTCAAATCCTGAATCAAGGGATTATTATATTTCAACAACTCGTAGCTGTTTTTTAGGCCGTTGATATTCAACGGGTCGCCGCCGCCGGCGATTAAACGGTCGCGTATATAAAACTCTTGCAAGCGCCCCTGGCCGGATTGCCGCACCTGGGTCAATTTTCCTTCAATGATGTTCAGCTTGAACACGCCGTCGGCGACGGATTGAGAGCTAAACACCGCGCCGGAATTAATATAGCCTTTATCATAATAATATTGAGAAACCTTACGCCGCAGCAGCTCCAAATCGCCGGCGGAAAGCGGCCGATTCAAAAATTCCGCCGTTACCTTTGCTAATTCGTCATCACTGATGACTTTATTGCCCTCGAATTGCACTTCACGGATTTGCACGCTCTTGGCGGAATCCGGCAACACGGCGGCGAACGGCAGCGGCGGCAACACGAAGTTGTCCTTGCCTGCCGGACGCGGCGGCGGTTCCACCGGCACTTGCTGGGCGCTGCTTGGATCGTTGCTGACCGGCGGCGTGATGTCAGCCCTAACCGCCGGCGAACCGCCAACCAGGATTAGCCCAAGCAGACTAAAACGGCCTAGCGGCGTCAAACTCATTTTTTTGCGATTCAATCCTATCATGCTGGCAAACCTTAGGTAACTCAAATATTAGCGGAAGTTTTCATGCGTGGCGGCATCCTGTATAACACGCGGCGAAACCCCAGGTTCCGGCCGCCGCTCAAGACGGTTTTTGGCATGAAGATTTAACACTGTAACTCGCCAAATTAAGCCAAGGCGATTCACCCTGCAGAGACAAGCCCGGGCTATCCGCTTTCGGCAGGGATTGCAGAACCGGATAAGGCAAAATCTCGGAAATACCGGGCAGCAAATTATTGGCGTTGTCGATGCGGAAGGACCCGGATACTCCGGACGCGCCGGAATCGCAAGGATTAATGACCTCCAGAATGATATCCGCCGGTTTCGCAATCACGCCTACCACCGCGTTAACCATTTGCTGCGTATTATTGGTCACCGCCTGATCAAAGTTTACAAACAACATGCCGCCGTGCAAATAAGTGCCCTGATAACTCAATTGCTCCCACAGGTTCTTAGGCTTATTATTCCCCGATAAAGCGTTATAATCGTGCGCGGTTACCAGCCCGGTGGTATTTTCGGATATCATTTTACTATTCACCGAAGCGGGATTAATCACCGCGCCGGTTAGATTGACGTAACCGGCGTCAATCAAGGAATTATTTTGCGTTAACAATTGGCCCCGTTCGGTGAATAAAGCCAAATTACCGTAAACGCCGTCCGCGGCCCCATGAATCTCCGCGTTATTAGCCGGGTCGGCGGTAGTGAGATTAATATTGTTTCCCGCCAAAATATTGCTGGCGCTACCGGGCGTCAGATTGTAGGCATTCAAGGTCCCGCCATTAATATTGATATCCCATTGCGCCAAAATCGGATAATTGACGTAAGAACCGTTTTGCCCTGCAACTTGCACGCCCAGCTCTTGATTATATTGCAGCAGCGGATTATTGGCGCTCGATGCATAGCCCAGATTATCATCGGTCACGTTATTAACCGTGGCGCCGTCGTTGATCAAAATACTATTGGTGGCCGCCAAAGTATTCACGTTTACCTCAGCGCCGCTCTCCACCACAATATCCGTGCCGTAAACCCGCACTTGCGCCGCGGAACCGTTAGGCGACAGGGTTTCGATCACGTTACCGCCCAGGATAACACCGCCGCTAGCGCCGCCGGGCAGTAGGTTCGGGTCCGGCGGCGGCAATATGAAAGCCACGCTTTTGGCATCAAAATCGTATTGCGTAATATCCCGGCTGGTGGTACTGACCCCAAATTCATAAGGATTGCCGGCGGTTTTGTAATTAAATTGAATATCGCTGGCATTGGCGACGTAAAACGCGGCCGGCACGTCCACGCTGCCCTGATTGCCCACCACCACGCCGTTGGGATTGATAAACCACAAACCGGCATTGGACGAAATGCCGGCGCCGAATTCCAAGCTGCCGTCTATTAACGACGCGTTGGCATTGGTTTTTAAGCTACTGTCGCTCAAACCTAGAAGGGAGGGAGGAGTTGACAAATTGGACGCAAAACCATCGTCTTTGACAAAGACGTTGCCGGCCTGGGCGGCGCAAGACGAGCAGGTGAATACCACCGCGTTTTGCGTGCTCAGCCAAAAACCGTTAAAGGCGAAAAATGCTCCGGCGCTATTATGATTTGCGCCCGCGTCCACGGTAATGATATTGTTTTGATTCACGCCGGTGGTATAAAGATTGGTCTCGGCCGCCAAGACATGCCCGTGCTGGTCGACCCCGTGCTGATCGACGTAAGCCGGCCCGGTGACGGCTAGCACGCCGTTTTCATTACTGATCTGTGTAATATGCGTGCCAAAGCTGATGTCGGGTATGATTTCCAACGGATTGGAGATGCTTGGATTGGCGCCGGCGGAAACCGGCGTCAAATCGGACACTCCCATCATTAAATTGGCGACCATTATTAGCACGGATTTATGGTTTTTTTGGGTTTCCATAATGCTCTCGAATGGTTTAATGAAACGGCAATCGCGTTGGCGTCCCGGCATTAATTAATCAAAACAAAATCAGAGGCCGTCAACGCCGCCGGATGCGTCCCGACGCCAATGACCGCTACTTCCGTACCCGTTGCGCTAGCGTTATGGCCGGCAACCGGATTCGCATCGTAGTACAACTTTCCGCTACCTGTATCGTAGTACAAATACGCGTTGGCCGCTTCGGTAAGCCCATTGGTCACCGCCAGCGCATGGGTTTGGAACTCGGTAAATATGCTTTTCGACAATTCCAGTTGCCCGTCGCCCTCGATAAAATTGGTTGCCGCTACCGTGACCGGCGCAGTAGTGTTCAATATAAAACCGGACACCACGTCCACCAGCGAACCGCCATGACCGTCGCTGACCGCCGGCGCGAAAATCAAGCCCGAATTCGAGTTGGCTATACTAATCGGCGTCGCATACGCCACGTCCAACTCATTACCGGTAAACGACAAATGAGACAGGCTGACATTGGCCGGGGTAACGCCGGCGAAATCCAAAATCGCGCCTTGATCCAACACAGGATTGTTTAAAGTAGCTCCGGCATTGACCAACAAAACGCCGCCGCTGGTTACATGCGTCGCGTCGGCAATGCCGCCGGAACTGATGATTTCCTCGCCGCCGCTGTTGACTAAGCTGCTGGTGACCGTGCCGAATACGGTTTCAACGCCGCCGCTCAACACGCTGACGTTATCGGCCACGCCGCCTGACAACACCTTCTCCGCGCCGCTCAAGCCGCCGCTGTTAAGAATGCCGCCGCTGGAGACCGTGATATTGCCGCCGGCGCTAATGACCGGGTTAAACTCGCTGCCCAACACGGTCGCCGCGCCACCGCTCAACACCTGATCCGCGAAGGCCGAACCGCCGGAACTCACCGTTTCAACGCCGCCGCTGCTGATGATCGCACCGCTATCCACGCCCAACACCGTTTCCAAACCACCGCTATTGATGGTGGTCAAGTTCGCCGTTCCGCCGGAAGAAACCGTCTCGACGCCGCCGTTCAAGGTAACGCCCGCCGCGGTCGCCCCTTTAGCCAATACCAGGCTGCCGCCGCCGGACACCACCGCCCCGCTGGCCTCGCCGCCGAAATTAACCGTTTCCTGACCGCCGCTCTTGATCACGTCGGCGTTTGCAAATCCGAAAATGCTGGCCAAGCCGCCGCTATTAATAACCGTATTGGCGTCCGTGGCGCCCAGCAATACCGTCAGCGCGCCGGTTAAGCTAGTCGCCGTGGCCGTGCCGCCGCTGACGACCGTCAAAGAGCCGCCTGCGCTGACCACGGCGCTGGAGGCGCTGCCGTATACGGTTTCCACGCCGCCGCTATTGAGCGTGGTGTTTGACGCCGCGCCTCCAAAACTGACGATTTCATTGCCGCCGCTGTTGACCGTGCCGCTGGTTGCGGTTCCGAATACGGTTTCCGCGCCGCCGCTGTTAATGGTGTCATTCACCGCCGCGCCGCCGGACAACACCGTCTCCACGCCGTTCAAAACCGTGGCCGTGGCCGTGCCGCCGCTGGCTACCGTCAAGACGCCGCCGGCGCTGATGGTAGCGCTGGACGCGCTACCGAATACGGTTTCCGCGCCGCCGCTATTGAGCGTGGAGTCTGAGGTCGCGCCGCCGGAACTGACAATCTCGCTGCCGCCGCTGTTGATGACGCCGCTAGTCGCGGTTCCGAATACCGTTTCCACGCCGCCGCTATTCACAACATCCATGAGCGTCGCGCCGCCGGACAACACCGTCTCCACGCCGCCGTTTAACGTCGTTGCCTTGTCCGCGCCGCCGCTGGAGATGGTCAAAGCCCCGCCGTTCAAGGTCGTTGCCGAGACGGAGCCGCCGCTGGCTACTTTCAAAACGCCGCCGGCGCTGACTATCGCGCTGGAAGCGCTGCCGATGATAGTTTCCGAACCGCCGTTGTTGATCAGGCTGTTTGACGCCACGCCGCCGGAGCTGACAATCTCGCTGCCGCCGCTGTTGATGACGCCGCCGGCAACGCCGCCGAATACCGTTTCAACGCCGCCGTTATTCACGACAGTGGCCGAAGTGGATGCGCCAAACACTACCGTCTCCGCGCCGCCGTTCAAAATCACGCCGGTGGCCGCGCCGCCGCTGGATATCGTCAAATCGCCGCCGCTGAGAACCAAAGCGCTGGACGCGCTGCCGTAAACCGTTTCCGCGCCGCCGCTGTTAACCGTGGTTAACGAGGCCGTGCCGCCGGAGCTGACGATTTCACTGCCGCCGCTGTTAACGATGCTGCTGGCGACGCTGCCGAATATCGTTTCGACGCCGCCGCTATTTACCGTGACAGCCAAGGCGACAGCGCCGGAAACGACCGTCTCCGCGCCGCCGCTCAAAAGGATTGCGCTAATCGTTCCGCCGCTGGATACCGTCAAATTACCGCCGCTGAGCACCGTGGCGCTGGACGCGCTGCCGTAAACGGTTTCCGCTCCGCCACTGTTAATCGTGGTAAATGACCCCGTGCCGCCGGAACTAATGATTTCACCGCCGCCGCTGTTAATTGTGGTAAACGACGCCGCGCCGCCGGAACTCACGATTTCACCGCCGCCGCTATTGATGACGCTGCTAGTGACGCTGCCGAATACCGTTTCCACGCTACCATGGTCAACCGTGGTAGCCGAGGCGGAAGCGCCGAAGATGACTTTCTCCGCGCCGCCGCTCAACAAGGTTGCGCTAATCGTTCCGCCGCTGGATACCGTCAAATTACCGCCGCTGAGTACCGTGGCGCTTAACGCGGCGCCGTAAACAGTTTCCGCGCCGCCGCTACTGACCAGAGTCATGGACCCGATGCCGCCGGAACTGACGATTTCACTGCCGCCGCTGTTGACCGTTACGCTTGACGCCACGCCGCCGGCGCTGACGATTTCGCTGCCGCCGCTGTTCAGTGTGTCGTCATTGCTTAAGCCGTAAACGAGTTCTACGCCGCCGCTATTGATCACCGCGTTATCGGATACGCCGCCGGACAACACCGTTTCCGCGCCGCCAGACAAAGTAGCGCCGCTGGCGATGCCGCCATTGGCAATGGTCAAGCCGCCGCCGCTGACTGTGGCGTTGGACGCCACGCCGCCGGAACTGACAATCTCGCTGCCGCCGCTGTTGATCGTGCCGCTGGTCGCGGTTCCGAACACGGTTTCCAGACCGCCGCTGTTGACGGAGTCGTTGAGCGCCGCGCCGCCGGACAACACCGTTTCCGCGCCGCCGTTCAAAGTCGTGGCCGTGGCCGCGCCGCCGATGGCTACCGTCAACACGCCGCCGCTGACGACTGTTGCGCTCACCGCGCTGCCGAATACGGTTTCCGCGCCGCCGCTGTTGACCGTGGTATTTGAGGCAGCGCCGCCAAAATTGACGACTTCACTGCCGCCATTGTTGATGATGCTGCTGATTGCGGTTCCGAATACGCTTTCCACGCCGCCGTGATTGACCGTGGTATTCGTGTCGGCCGCTCCGGCCAACACGGTCTCCAAGCCGCCATTCAAGCTGGTGAAAGCGGCTGAACCGCCGCTGGACAGCGTCAATTCGCCGCCGGCGCTGACGGTGGCGCTTGACGCGCTGCCGCTCGCGTATACGGTTTCCGAACCGCCGTTGTTGACCAGAGTGTTTGACGCCACGCCGCCGGAGCTGACAAACTCGCCGCCGCCGCTGTTAACAATGCCGCTGGTTGCGGTTCCAAATACGGTTTCAACACCGCCGCTATTAATACTATCCATGAACGCCGCGCCGCCGGCTGCTACCGTCTCCGCGCCGCCGTTCAAAGTCGTGGCCGTGGCCGTGCCGCCGCTGGAAAGGGTTAAATCGCCGCCGCTCAATACCGTGGCGCTGGACGCGCTGCCGTAAACCGTTTCCGCGCCGCCGCTGTTAATCGTGGTCAGCGACGCCAAGCCGCCGGCGCTGACGATTTCACTGCCGCCACTGTTAATCATGCTACTGCTTGCGCTTCCGAATACGGTTTCCACGCCGCCGCTATTAATCACGGTATTGTGATCCGC
Organism: uncultured Pseudomonadota bacterium; assembly: GCA_903928965.1. Classification (GTDB taxonomy): domain Bacteria; phylum Pseudomonadota; class Gammaproteobacteria; order Methylococcales; family Methylomonadaceae; genus Methylomonas. Next base: position 316 of record CAIYSZ010000056.1, on the reverse strand, counting down.
TCCGTCCAACGATACCGTCAGCGCGCCGGCCAAACTCGTCGCCGTGGCCGCGCCGCCGCTAGCTACCGTCAACACGCCGCCCGCGCCGATGCTAGCGCTGGCGGCGCTACCGAATACGGTTTCCGCGCCGCCGCTGTTGACCGTGGTATTTGAGGCCGCGCCGCCGGCGCTGACGACTTCACTGCCGCCGCTATTGATTAAGCTGCTGCCGGCGCTGCCGAATACGGTTTCCACGCCGCCGCTATTGACGGTGTCATTGAGCGCCGCGCCGCCGGACAAAATCGTCTCCGCGCCGCCGTTCAAAGTCGTGGCCGTG
>CAIYSZ010000055.1 GCA_903928965.1 uncultured Pseudomonadota bacterium | reverse complement strand
CTCCTTCATGCCCTTAATCAGCGGGATTTGATAAGGGTCGACGATGGTCAAGTCAACTATCGCCCGCTCCGGCGGGTATTCCAGCACCGCGTTCAAAAAATCAAGCAAAATCTCGGCGCTGGCGGAGCCGCCGAATACTCGTTTAAAAGCGAAATCGGTTTTGACGTCGAGAAAGCGCATGAAAGTAGTGTAAAATTAAGTTGCTTCGATTATGTTAATTTTGCCGACATACGACAAGCCTTAGGTTAAAGATACTGTTTCCGTTACCATAAATATTTTCAGAATAAGGCCGAAGAAAATTACCGAGCTATTTTACCTCCGACATCTCCAAACGATTTTCCCCGACTTGCATATTGTTCAATGTCAACACCAGCAACAATATTGAAGAGAAAATCAACATCGGGGCAATATGTCGCTGATAGCTAAAACCCGCAATATACGGAGCGGCATAAGTGCCGATAAAAAGTAGATGCCAAAGCGCATAATTGCCCAGTTTTCTACGCCGCCACAAAGCCTTAATCGCCATGGCCACGCCTAGGAAAAATAACACCCGCAATAACGTAATCCAAATAATGCCGGCAACCAATGAGGCTTGGCTATAGTCATGCGGCTCTCTTTCAGGATGAGTGGTTTGCCGGAAAGGCACTTTTCTAGGTTCCAGGAAAAACACATAGATTTTGCGTAGCGTGAAAGAAAACGCTTCAGCCGGATGCTCTTTAATCCATTGTCCGCTTAGCTTGTTAAAATAGTCATGCCATTCCCATTCTCCCTTGAATGGCTGAAAATGACTGAGCCAATTCGGTAAAGGAAAATGTTCCCCGCTATTAAGGATCACCTCGCTGGAATCAATGAGCCGATCAAGATTTAGTTCCGGGTAGACCTTGTAACTGTAGGCATTTTGTCCACGGTAAAAATTTTCGCCGTTATAGGACGAACCCAACCGTACCTCGCCATGGTACTGATAGTTGACGTTGCCCCACCAGACCAAGGCAAGCAAAAAAGGCAAAACGGCAATCAATCTCAACCATGTCGGTACTTTATTCACCGCCAAGGGGGCTAGGATGAGCGCAACGCTAAAGGGCAACATTGATGACTTGAGAAAATAGAGCGAGCTGCCCAATAACAATAAAAAAGCCAAAATGCAATAATCGGCGCCAGCAAGCGACCGGGCGGAAATTTGCCTAACAAATAATGCGCCGAACAACAAAAAATAAGCCGGTAATAAATCCACCAACAGGCTTTCCTCGTATTGGATACTAACGGCATGTTTCAGGTACTGCGGACCCAAAAACAGGATAGCCGATAGTGCGATCAAGCCCAGCCGGTGCCTGGGATAACGGGCCAATGCCCGGCAAAAATACACCGCCGCAAACCACAGCAAAGCGGTGCATAAGATATTTTTAGCAATCGCCACGTGTGAATGTTGTATCCCCGCCACTTTAGCCAGAGCCACGTACAAAACGGGTAGCAAGGGCATGCGCGTGGCAACGCCGCAAAAATCGAGTCCAATGGCGACGCCACAGGCCTCTAAGGAGCCATGATTATAAAGACTGGTGATGACCGGGCCAAAACCATATTCCATTTGCAAAATACTCCGCTCTTGGTCGCCGCCATGCAAAATCAAAAACAATTTGGCTAAAAGACTCAGCAGAAGAATGCCGCTCAATAATCGGTTTGCGGATGTTACGTCGGGTGACAATTTCTCAATAAACGGCTTGATTATTGTCGTCAATATAGCCTTAGGCGCTATGAGACTTGGGGTATCGGCGTTATTTACAAAAGTTTCGGATGTCATCTTGTTTACAAACCGTATGCGCTAAAAGAAACTTTAGATGAAATGATGTAAATTAAGGTTAACCGTGCCGTCTAAGAACGATAAAAATGGGTGCGACGGCATTCGGCCAGTAGCGCGGCCCTAGGTTACGTCAGAGGAATGGGTAAACCTTACGGCGCCCCGTTTTAAAGAAAGATCATTAACGACGTTCCAAAGCGACGCTTGTATCTTGTTATGATTATAGAATAAAATCATGCCCACATGCAAGCGGGTTATTTTTCCCTCCAACTTAGCGACAAAATCCGCCGTTCCGCAACCGCGGCGGCCGATAAACCGGCATCGGATGACAGCAACCATAAAAGCCGCGGAACTCTCCCCTGGCCGGACATTAAAATGGTCAACCAAGAGTGCCGCATGGGCTGGTTTTTAGCCAGCGAGCGCGGCGTGGCCAATTCGACCAGCGCCGCCGCGTTCAATTCGCGGCGGCGCGACAAAGCATGCAACTTGAGCAAGAAGCGCTAGCCCCCCGATTTGATAAAGTTCCAATACACCTAACAATACTGATTTTTCGACTTAATGTTAGCAAAAAAGCGGCGAAAGTAGTTCAAGCCGTTTTCCTCTATTCCTAAATACGCCAACCGCCGCCCAAGGATTTATACAAATCCACCATGGCGTTGATTTGCTTTTGCTTGGTGTCAATCAAATCCCGTTTAGCCTCCAGGGCGTCGCGTTGCGTCAACAACACATCCAAATAATCCGTGCGGGCGTTTTTGAATAACTGCACGGAAATATCTATGGATTTGATCAAGGCATCAACTTGAGTTCTCTTAAGCTGATAGTTTTTACCTAAATTATCGATGTTTGAAATTTGATTCGCGACTTCCACATAAGCATTGATAATGGATTGTTCGTATTCATAAGTCGCTTGCACTTGCTTGGCGTTGGCGTTTTTAAATTCAGCTTGGATAGCATTCTTGTTGACCAAGGGCGCGACCAAACCGCCGGCGATGGAAGCCGCCAACGACTCCGGCGTATTAATCAAATACTTCATCAAGAAAGAATCAAACCCTACCCCGGCTTTTATGTCAAAAGTGGGATAAAAATTGGCTCTGGTCACGTCAATATTCAAATTGGCCGCTTTCAGCTCCAACTCCGCTCGCCTGATATCCGGTCTATTCTGCAATATTTGCGACGGAACGCCCACGTCAAGCACTTTGGGCTTCAGCTCCATGAAATTTTTAGACGCTCTTTGAATAGGCTCCGGCGTGCGTCCCAATAAAAAGTTGATGCGGTTTTCAACTACCGTGATTTGCTGTTTTATTTCATATCTTCTACTTTGGTTCTTGGCAACCTCGGCCTCGTAACGTTTAACGGCCAAGGTGCTTGATCTTGCATAATACTGCAATTGTTTGACGATCTCGAGACCATTTTTTTGAATTTCAATATTCTGCTCTAAATTATCCAATTGATTGTCCAAAGTGAGCAGCTCATAGTACGCATGCGCCACTTCGGAAACCAAATTAGTCATCACAAAATTTTTGCCCTCGGTGGTGGCCATATACTCCAGCACGGCCACTTGCCGCGCGTTGCGCAACTTTCTCCAAACGTCGATTTCCCAGCTGGAAATCAGCCCGAATTGATAATCGCCGACAAACGTTGGAAATGGCTGGCCTCCCAGGGGCAAATTGTCCTCGACCGTTCCTTCCGAGGTGTATTTGCCGGGTTTTACTCCGCCCGCGTCCGCGCCGATATTCACAAACGGCAAGTAAGCCCCGCGCCGCGCTTGAATCTCGTTTTGCGCCTGACTAATGCGCTGCATGACGATATTAATTTCCTTGTTATTCACCACCGCAATGTCGATCAAACTCAACAAATAGGGGTCGTCAAAAAACTCCTTCCATTTCACATTAGCTGAATTGGCCTCGTCGGTAAGCTCGGGCCTAAAGTTTCCGGGCAGAGGCGCTTCTACATTTTTGGTCACCATATCCGGAATGCCGCACGCTTGCAACATTAAAGCCATCACGCACGGCGTGATGAATTTACGCGTTTTAGTCATGTTCATCATCCGCTCCGTAGTGATAGGTTTCGGTTAACGGATCCAAAGCCTCGTCTTTAATTATTGATTTACCTTCAATCATCTTGGCGAAAATGTAATAAAGTCCGGGAATTAAAACCACCCCGAACACGGTGCCGAACAACATGCCGCCCAGAGACGACGTGCCGATGGTCCGGTTGCCGATTGCGCCCGCGCCGGTAGCCACCGTCAAGGGTACTAGACCGGCGATAAAAGCGAAGGACGTCATTAAAATAGGTCGGAACCGCGCCTTGGCGCCCTCAATGGCGGCTTCCCGCACCGACATGCCCAGGGATTGCTTTTGTACCGCGAACTCTACGATCAGCACCGCGTTTTTACCCAGCAAACCAATCAGCATCACCAAACCGATTTGCGCGTAGACATCGTTAGCCAAACCCAATTCCTTTAAAAAGAAAAACGAGCCGAATATACCCGCCGGCAAGGACAGCAGCACCACCAGCGGCAAGACGAAGCTTTCATATTGCGCCGCCAACACTAAATACACGAACACGATAACCACCATGAAAATGACTACCGCCTCGTTTCCGCGCCGCGCTTCGTCATACGACAAGCCTTCCCAAGCGATGTCATAGCCGCGCGGCAAGTTTTGGGCTACTTCCTTGATGGCGTTGATAGCGTCGCCGGAAGTATAGCCTTCCGCCGGAACCGCCCGGATAACGGCGGAGTTATAAAGGTTGTAACGCGTAATCTCGTTAGGCCCTTGTCTTTTCTTCATGGTCATGAACGAGGAGTACGGCACCATCTCGCCTTCTTCATTTTTCACAAAGTAGTTCAAAATATCCGAAGGATAGCGCCGGAACTCAGGCATGGCCTGCGCATATACTTTAAAAAAGTTGTTGAAGCGGATAAAGCCTTGTTCGTAAGTACTGCCGATCATGATATCCAAGTTGTCCATCGCCTTGGCGATGGAGACGTGTTTTTGCATGGCCAGCTTATTGTCGATAATCAGCTCATACTGCGGAAAATTGGCCGCGTAGAAGGTGAACAAACCGGTCAACTCCTTGCGCTTGCGCAATTCGCCCATGAATTCCTGATTGATTTTGTCGAATTGCTGATAATCGACGTCCTCGGATTTGTCCAACAAGCGCAACGCCATACCGGAAGTCGCCCCGTAACCCGGCACCGCCGGCGGTTCAAAAAATTCCACAATAGCGCCGAAGTCCTTGGATTTTTCCTCCAATTCCTTGATGATTTCGTGAACGTTGTGCTTGCGCTCCGTCCAATCTCTCAGGTTGATAATACAAGTGCCGGCGTTGGAGCCGCGGCCCTCGGTCAACACTTCGTAACCCGCCAACGTGGACACCGACTGCACGCCCTCAATTTGTTTGGCGACTTCCTCGAGTTGCTGCGCGACCTTGTAGGTCACTTCAATGGTCGAACCGGGCGGAGTCTGGATAATGGCGTAAATCATGCCTTGGTCCTCGCCGGGAATAAAGCCGGCGGGCAAGACTTTGTTGACGCTAAAAATACCAAATGAGAATAAGCCCAGAACCACGAACGTCAATAAACGGCGGGAGATCACTTTGTCCAGAAAGCGAACATAGCGTCCGGTGACTTTCTCAAACACAAAGTTAAAGCCGTCTATAAAGACGCTGATAGGCGTTTTGCGCTTCGGCTTGCCGTGATCGTTTTTCAAAATCATCGCGCAAAGCACCGGAGCCAGCGATAATGCAACCACCGCCGAAATCAGAATGGACGACGCCATGGTGATCGAAAATTGCCGGTAAAACACCCCGACCGGGCCGGTCATGAAGGAAAGCGGCACGAATACCGAAACCATGACCAAGGTGATGGCGATAATCGCGCCGCCAATTTCACCCAACACTTTTTGCGCGGCGACGTAAGGCGTACAGTGCTCGGCCTCCATTTTAGCGTGCACCGCCTCCACCACCACGATGGCGTCGTCAACCACGATGCCGATGGCCAGCACCAACGCAAACAATGTGATCAGGTTGATGGAAAGCCCGAATGCCTGCATTACCGCAAACGCCCCTATCAATGACACGGGCACCGCTAGGATAGGAATCAAGGTGGAACGCCAATCGCCCAGAAACACGAACACCACCAGCGCCACCAAGACAAAGGCTTCAAATAAAGTGTGCAGCACTTTGTCGATGGAAGCGTCAACAAATCGGGAGACGTCGTAGTTGATTTCGTATTCCATGCCTTCGGGGAAGGATTTTTTCAACTCCTCCATTTTTATCTTTACGTCCTCAATCACCTTACTGGCGTTGGTGCCATAGTTTTGCTTAAGAACGATGGAAGCCGAAGGATAACCGTCTTGGTCGGAATAGATACTGTAAAACTCGCTGTTTAAATCGACTCGCCCTATATCCTTAAGCTTGAGTATCTCGCCTTCGGAATTGGCGCGGATGATAATGTTCTCATATTGCTCGGGTTTGCTATACCAGCCCTGGTAAACCAGCACGTACTCCTTGGACTGCGCCGCAACCCCGGTACTAATACCGAGACGGCCCGGACGACCGATGACGCTTTGCTCGCCGACCGCTTTCATAACCTCTTCCACGGAAACCTTATACGCCCGCATTCTTTCCGGATTCAGCCACAGCCGCATCGCATACTGCCGGCTGCCCACGATTCTGGCCTGAGCGATACCGTTTACCCGTTGCACTTCCGGAATAACGTTGACGTAAGCGTAATTAAACAGGAATTTCTCATCGGCATTTTTATCCTTACTATAGAGGTTGATATACATCAACATGCTAGGCGGCAGGCGTAACAAGATCACGCCCTCCAACTGCACCAGTTTCGGAATACGGCTCATCATGGTATCAAGCCGCGTTTTCACGTCGATCATGGCCTGATTTGGATTCACCCCCAAGTTGAAGAAAACCTGAATGGTCGCCTCGCCGGCGCTGGTCGCGGAGGACACCATATAACGCATACCCGGCACGCCGTTGATGGCGCGCTCCAGGGTAATCATCGTTGATTCCACTAATACGTTGGCGCTAGCGCCGGGAAACGATAGCGAAACCTGCACCTGCGGCGGCGCAATATCAGGAAACTGTTCAACCGGCAGGCTTTTGATCGCTAACAGGCCCATGAACAAAAAAGTCAAGGACAGCACAATGGCCATCACCGGTCTTTTAATAAATATACTAAACATAATCGATTAGGCCTTATATTATTCGGTGTATAGCTTCAATTCCGAACGGACTTCTTCCGGCGTATGCAAAAAGGTTTCCACTTTTTGTCCCGCGTGCACCTTGCGCAAACCTTCCAACAAAATCTTTTCCCCGTCGTTTATGCCTTCTTTTATCAAAAAATAGTGCGGGATTTCCGCTTCGATCTTGATCATTCTCTGCTCCAGCTTACCCTCTTCGCCCACGATGTAAACGAAGACTTTATCCATGACTTCAAATGTGGTTTTTTGAGGTATCAACAAGGCGTGCTTATACGGCTTGAGCATGATGATGGTTCCGGTTTCACCATGTCGCAACAGTTTATCCGGATTAGGAAACGTGGCGCGGAACTCGATATTGCCGGCGGTATTGTCAAAATCCGCTTCTATGGTTTCAATGACGCCGGGTTGATTGAAAATCTGACCGTTCGCCATTTTTAACTTGACTTTATTCCGATTTTCATCATCATTTTTATGCGTTTTATAATCCAAATACTCGGATTCAGGCACATTGAAATACACCCACAATTTGCTAATGTCGGACAGCGTGGTCAATAACGCGCCTTCCTCCAGCAAACTGCCGTTCCTGACGAATAAATGGTCCATAATACCGTCAAACGGGGCGTTGACATCGGTGAAGCCCAAATGGGTTTCCGCCAGTTTGACCTCGGCTTCGGCCTTTTCCAGTCTCGCCTTTGCCAAGGCCAGCTCATTGGCGGATACGATATTTTGATCCGCCAAGCCCTTGGTGTTCTGGTATTCAATATTCATGGTGCTCTGTTCGGCCTTCGCTTTAAGCAGCTCCGCCTGATAGATGTTCGGCATGATTTTGAACATGGGTTGCCCCATATGCACCAACTGCCCTTCATCCACAAAAATATTTGTCAGATAGCCTCTTTCCAAAGCTCTAACCTCAATATGCCTAATGGCATGAATCTGACAAACATATTCTTTATTGATAAAAACGTCTTCGCGAAACGGCGTGGTCGCCTCATATTTTGGCGCTTCCTCGACCTTTTCTTCTGCTTGATGGCAACCGCTTAATAAAGCGGCTATTAAGCCTAGAACCATGGATGATTTAGTGATCATTTAAAAGATGTATAATCGAATGTTATAAAAACGGGCAATTCTGATAAGAAATTATTTTTTGCAAGCTTCCGCATGCCGCGCTCCATCAAAGTCCCTACTGGCAATCTTATCCTGCTAACAAAGCATCACGAAATTTTCAACCAATAAGCAACAGCCCAAATTCGGTGCAGTTACGACCAAAAACAGTGCAAAAAACAGAGCATACGTTCTTAAAAAAGCGACAAAACAGAATACAAAAAAAACCGAATCAATATAACAGCCAAGAAACAATATAACCAATTGATTTTAAATAATTCTTTCTTTACCATCTAAAATAAGCACGCAAACGTAAAAAAATATAAGCATGATCAATGCCAGTTTAACTATGAAATAAACGACAAGAAAAACAACGGCAAATTGAAATAATTCTCAATACCATGATTTCACATGGTTTATATAAACCAATAATGGACTATATGAACCAACGCCCGGCGATATGCACCAAGCCCATGCTTGGGCTTTAGCCGCTAACTGACTTCAGCCATGAGGCTCATCGCGAGCAAAACGCTCTGCATTGGTGCGGATAGACAAAATGGTGCGGAAATAAAGGTGCGGAAATAAAAACGGAAACTGAGTGATGCCAACTCAAAAAAGGAACAGCCATGCAAGCCTTAAGCTGTCAATCATAAGCCTCCGGGTATAGTTATGGATAACATACGGGCTTATTATATGGGCAAGATCATTTGCATTCCAAAACCAAGCCAAACAATCGCCATCCCGCCATTACCCTATATATTTTAATTATTTAAAACACTTTTTATTTCCCGGCATAATGCTAAAATACCCCGATTTAGCCTTACCCAAGCTTGTAATGAAATCAGTCGAACTTCTTTCCCCCGCCGGCACCCTGCGCAACATGCGCTACGCCTTCGCCTTCGGCGCGGACGCGGTCTATGCCGGACAGCCCCGCTACAGCCTGCGCGTGCGCAATAACGACTTTATGGCCGCCAATCTGGCCACCGGCATCGCCGAGGCGCACGCGCAAGGCAAAAAATTCTATCTAGCCGCCAACGTCATCCCGCACAACGCCAAAATCAAAACCTTCGTCAAGGACATGCAACCGATCATCGACATGGGCCCTGACGCATTAATCATGGCCGACCCCGGCCTCATCATGCTCACGCGCGAGACCTGGCCGCACATGCCGGTGCATCTGTCGGTGCAAGCCAACACCGTCAACTACGCCAGCGTCAAATTCTGGCAACAACTCGGCGTTGAACGAATTATTCTGTCGCGCGAACTGTCCCTAGACGAAATCGCTGAAATCCGCCAGCACTGCCCGGATATGGAGCTTGAGGTTTTCGTGCACGGCGCGCTGTGCATCGCCTACTCCGGCCGCTGCCTGTTGTCCGGCTACTTCAACCACCGCGACCCCAACCAAGGCGCCTGCACCAACTCCTGCCGTTGGAAATACGACGCCCTGCCGGCCACTGAAACCGCTGAAGGCGACTATGTCCTGGCCGAAAATAGCGTACTCAGCATGGACGCGCTGAACGAAAGCTACCACAGCGCCGCCAGTTGCGGCGGCGCGGAGCGCCATCCGCTGGCCGACCAAGTGTATTTTTTGGAGGAAGAAGGCCGCAAAGGCGAATATCTGCCGGTCATGGAAGACGAAAACGGCACCTATATAATGAACTCAAAGGACTTGCGCGCCATCGAACATGTCAAGCGGCTGGTTGAAATCGGCGTGGACAGCCTGAAAATAGAAGGCCGCACCAAATCCCACTTTTACGTCGCCCGCACCGCGCAAAGTTACCGGCAAGCCATAGACGACGCGCTGGCCGGCCGGCCGTTCCAAACCCAACTGCTGGGCATACTGGACAATCTGGCAAACCGCGGCTACACCGACGGTTTTTACCAGCGCCACCATACCCAAGAGCACCAAAATTACCTAACCGGATTCTCCCGCAGCCACCAGCAACAATTCTGCGGTGAAATCACCGGCTACGACCGAGAAAGCGGCATGGCCGCCGTGGACGTTAAAAACAAATTCGCCGTCGGCGACCGGGTGGAGCTGATTCTGCCGCAAGGCAACCGCGACATCGTGCTGGAACGCATGTTCGACCGCTATGGCAACCCCATGCAAGAAGCGCCGGGCGGCGGATATCAAGTCATGATCGACCTGCCGCCGGACGACTGCGCCTACGGCCTGCTGGCCCGCTACTATTAAAACAAGGGTAACCGCCATGAGCTTTAACACCGCGGAATTATGCGACCGCCACGCCGGCGAGGAACATTTCCAAATCGCCGAACCGATATTGCGGCATTTCGGCGGGCTGCCCCGCTTTAGCGGCCGCATCGCCACGCTCAAGGTATTTGAAGACTATTCCCACGTGCAAACGGTGTTGGAGCAAGCCGGCGACGGCCGGGTGCTAGTCATCGACGGCGGCGGCTCACGCCGCTGCGCCCTCATCGGAGAACAGCTCACCGCACTGGCGGCGGCTAACCGCTGGCAAGGCATCATAGTCTACGGCTGCGTCCGCAACACGGATTTTCTGGCCGCGCAACCCCTGGGCATCATGGCCTTGAGCGCGCATCCCTTGCGTAGCCGCAAGCATGCGCCCGGTGAAACCGGCATTTTAATCACCTTCGCCGGCGTTAATTTTAAACAAGATCAGTTTTTATACGCCGACAACGACGGTATTATCGTCAGCGACGTAAAATTGGATTAAAATCTTTTTCCTAATCCCTAGCAAAAGAGTCAAGAATATGCAAATCGTACTCGCCAACCCCCGTGGATTCTGCGCCGGCGTGGACCGCGCCATAGAAATCGTCGATCAAGCCCTGGACATTTTCGGCGCGCCGATTTACGTGCGCCATGAGGTCGTGCACAACCGCACCGTGGTAGACAACCTCAAGCAAAAGGGCGCCGTATTCATTGAAGATTTAAAAGACGTACCGGTCGGTTCCTATTTGATATTCAGCGCGCACGGCGTTTCCAAAAACGTGCAGCGCGAAGCCGTGGAACGCAATCTCACCGTATTCGACGCCACCTGCCCGCTGGTGACCAAAGTGCACATGCAAGTCGCCAAACACGCCCGTCAGGACCGCGAAGTGATACTGATCGGCCACGCCGGACATCCGGAAGTGGAAGGCACCATGGGACAATATGAAAAATGCACCGAAAACGGTAACATTTATTTGGTGGAAACCCCGGATGACGTCAAAAATCTCAAGGTCAACAACCCCAACAATCTGGCCTACGTTACCCAAACCACGCTGTCCATGTCCGATACCAAAATCATGGTCGACGCCTTGCGCACCCAATTCCCATCAATCAAGGAACAAAAAAAGGACGACATCTGCTACGCCACGCAAAACCGGCAAGACGCGGTGCATGATCTGGCCAGCATCGCCGACCTGATTCTGGTGGTGGGATCGCCGAACAGCTCCAACTCCAACCGGCTGCGCGAAATCGCGGTACAACTCGGCAAGCCCGCCCATTTGATCGACACCTACCGCAATTTACAGCCGGAATGGTTGCAAGGCGTAGAGGTGATCGGCGTCACCGCCGGGGCCTCCGCTCCGGAAATACTGGTGCAAGAAGTGATTAATCAACTCAAGGAATGGGGCGGCGCAAGTTGCACCGTCCGTGAAAACACCGGCATTGAGGAAAAAGTCGTATTCTCGATCCCTAAGGAACTGAAACGCCATTTATCGGCTTAAGACCGCTGCGCCAAATAAGCGCGTACCGCCGCCCGCAAACCCTGGCTGGAAATCGACAAGCCCAAGGGTTTGCCCAGGCTGTTCAAATGATATAAGGCGTCCGCGCCCCCGATCAAGGTCAATGCAGCGGCGGCATCCACGCCGGTATGCCGCCCGGCCGCCTGCCGCAACAACGGCGCAAATTTATCCCATGATGCCTTAAAAAACCGCGTCACCGGGTCCACGCGATTATCCGCGCTCAAACCTTCGGTAAAAGCCGCATCCGCCTCCAGCAGCAAATCCTGCAAATCGGCTTCATGCTCGCCGGCCGAATCCGGGCTTAAGCCAGCTTGCCACGCCTCCCACAACCGCCGCCATTGCGCCATCTCCGCCTCGCTGAACGGCGGCTGCGGAGCCGCGGCGGCTTTTGACGCGGGCGGCGCTTTAAAGCCCAAGGTCGCCTGCAAACCCTGCACGCCTACCTCCACTCGCTTAAAGCGCAGGCTATCCACCACCTCCCGCAATGGCTCGGCGCGGTCTTGACTAACATACCGAGCCAGGTTTTTCACCGCCTCCGACCGGTATTCGCGTAAATCCAGTTTAATGGCGTCCAACTTGGGCCGGGCCGCCTTATTAATCAATTCCTGCAATTCGCCGATTTGCAAAGCCCGCTGTTGCTCGTCGTAAGCCTTGATCTGGGATACCGGAAAACTCAACACCTCGCCGGAGACATCCACTCTAGGCTGTTGCAAGGTTTGCACAAACCCGCGCCACTCCAAGGCGGGGGTGCATTTGCCTAAAATTTTCACCCCCAAGCGCGCATGCGCTTGCTGAATAATTTCCACTTGCTTGCCTGAAGCGGCAATGCGCGGCTTGGCCACATCCAAAAAACTGCAACCATTGCCGTCCTTCCACAGCCGGGCCGTTTCATCCGCGCCGGTATACAGTTGGCTGACCAGAACCGAACGTATCAATGAATATTCCAGCGGCAAACGCCATTCCGCATCCGCGGCCAATCCGACCCCGGTCCAGGCCAAACCGACGCCGGCCAAACCGAGATACACAATCAATAATCTAATGGCTTGCATATTTCTACTCCTTGCCCGCTGGGCGGCTGAACGAGGCGGCGCCTCGATAAGCGGAAGAAATCGGATACCGGCGGTCGCGGCCGAAAGCGCGCGGCGTGATGCGAATGCCCGGCGGCGCTTGCCGCCGCTTGTATTCGTTTCTATCCACCAGGGCCAGCGCGCGGCGCACGTGCTCCTCTGGAAATCCGCGTTCCAAAATATCGGCCGCCGACATATCCAGCTCTATATACATTTCTAAAATCGGGTCCAATAGCGCATAGGGCGGCAAGGAATCCTCGTCCTTTTGATCCGGGGCCAACTCCGCCGTCGGCGCGCGGGTCAATACCCGCTCCGGTATCACCGCGCCTAGGGTATTTCGGTAATGGGCCAAACGGTAAACCAAAGTCTTGTACACATCCTTCAATGGCGCAAAGCCGCCGGCCATGTCGCCGTATAAAGTAGCATAGCCTACGCTCATTTCACTTTTATTGCCGGTGGTCAACAATAGCTTGCCCTGTTTATTCGACAGCGCCATCAACAACACTCCGCGGCAACGCGCTTGAATGTTTTCCTCGGTGGCATCGCGCCCGCTACCGGCGAATACGGGGGCCAGCAAGGCGTTAAAGGCCTCCACCGCCGGCTCAATCGGAATAATATGATAGCGTACGCCTAAAGCCTCGGCCTCGGCAATCGCATCCTCCACGCTCATGTCCAGCGTATAGCGCGACGGCATCAACACCGCTTCTACGTGATCCGCGCCCAGGGCATCCACCGCCAGCGCCAGCGTCAAGGCTGAATCCACCCCGCCTGACAAACCCAGTAAAGCGCCCTGAAACCCGTTTTTATACACATAATCCCGAATGCCCAACACCAAGGCCTGGTATTCGCTGAGCACCGGACTATAAGCCGGAGCGATCTCGTCCGGCAACGGCCGGCCCTCGTCGAAGCGCGCCAGGCGCAATTGCTCGTCAAATTCCGCCGCCCGCGACACAATCCGCCCCTCGCGGTCGGCTACAAAGGACGCGCCGTCGAAAATCAGTTCATCCTGGCCGCCGACTTGATTCACGTACACCAGCGGAATTTGCGCCGCCGCCGATAGGCCGCAGATGATTTGCTCACGCTGATGCACTTTGCCCGCGTGAAACGGCGACGCATTCAAACTTAAAATGATATCCGCGCCGGCCTCCCGATTGGCGGCGATAATGCCGGGCCGCCAGACGTCCTCGCAAATCGTCAGCCCCAGGCGCACGTCCCTTAACCGCCACAGCAATTGGCCGGAGCCGGCGCTAAAATAACGTTCCTCGTCGAACACGCCGTAATTCGGCAAGGCGATTTTGTCGTATTCCGCCGCCACGAGGCCGTCGCGCAAAATTAAAGCGCTATTGAACAACTGAGTTCCCCGCCGTCGCGGACAACCGATCACCACGTCGATCCCAGCGGTTTGCGCGGCGATTTCCGCAACCGCCCGCGCCGCTTGCTCGATAAAATCCTCGCGGAACAGCAAATCCTCCGGCGGATAGCCGGTGACGCACAACTCAGGAAAACACACTAAATCCGCGCCTTGCGAGCGGGCTGCTTGAGCGGCGGCGACTATCTTGCGGCTATTGCCGGCGATATCCGCCACCGTAAAGTTTAATTGCGCCAGGGCAATGGCGACCGGCATGGCTTAACTATTCAGCGTAGGCTGGGTAGAAGGGCAGCCAACTTGTTTAAAGCGCGTAGAGACTTGATTAAAGCGCGAAGCGACTTGAATAAAGCGCGAAGCGAATTCCATCCTACAGGTCATTGATTTTTCAATTTGAAAAAACATGCTGAATAGTGACCTAAAATTTAGAAAAACTCGCGCAGGGCCGCGCCGATATCCGCCGGCGAATCCACCACCGACACGCCCGCCGCCGCCAAGGCCTGTATCTTATCCGCCGCTCCGCCGCCGCCGCTGATGATCGCACCGGCGTGTCCCATGCGTTTGCCGGGCGGCGCGGTTCTGCCGGCGATATAACCGACCACCGGTTTAGTCACTTTCGAGCGGATGAATTCCGCCGCCCGCTCCTCGCTATCGCCGCCGATTTCGCCGACCATCACAATGGCCTCGGTTTGCGGATCTTGCTGAAACAAGCGCAACACGTCAATAAAGTCCATGCCGCGGATCGGATCGCCGCCAATGCCGACGCAAGTGCTCTGACCCAAACCTTCGAGCGTGGTTTGCCGCACCGCCTCATAAGTTAAGGTGCCGGAACGCGACACAATGCCGATTTTACCCGGTTGATGAATATAGCCGGGCATGATGCCGATCTTACATTGGCCGGGCGTAATCACGCCGGGGCAATTCGGACCGATCAAGCGGCTGCCGCTATCGCGCACCGCCGCCTTGGCGCGCAGCATGTGCAACACCGGTATGCCCTCGGTAATGCACACTATCAATGCGACGCCGGCGTCCGCCGCCTCCAAAATGGCGTCGGCGGCGAAAAACGGCGGCACATAAATCATGGTCGCATTCGCGCCGGTGGCGGCCACCGCCTCGCGTACGGTGTCGAACACCGGCAAGTCCAAATGGCTGGAACCGCCGCGCCCTGGGGTGACGCCGCCCAATAGACGCGTACCGTAGGCCAAAGCCTGTTCGGAATGAAAACTGCCTTGCTTGCCGGTAATGCCCTGGCAAATCAATCGGGTGTCGTTATCAACTAAAATACTCATTTCGCCTCCGCCAAGCTCACCGCCAGAGCGGCGGCGGCGTTTAAATCGCCGGCGGCGTGTAGCCCTAAGCCGCTATTGTTCAACATCTCCAAACCCTCGGCGGCGTTCGCCCCTTCCAAGCGCACCACCACCGGTAGCGTTAAATGCATTTCTTCCACCGCCGCCAAAATACCGGCGGCGATAATATCGCAACGCACGATACCGCCGAAAATATTCACCAACACCGCCTTCACCGCGCTGTCGGACAAAATCAATTTGAACGCCTCGGTCACGCGCTCCTTGGTGGCCCCGCCGCCGACATCCAGAAAATTCGCCGGAGCGCCGCCTTGCAATTTGACGATATCCATGGTCGCCATCGCCAAGCCCGCGCCGTTGACCATGCAGCCGATATTGCCGTCCAAAGTGATATAACTCAATTCATGCTGCTTGGCCAAGGTCTCGCGCTCATCTTCCTGGCTAGCATCGCGCAAAGCCAGTATATCCGGATGCAAAGCTAGCGCGTTGTCGTCAAAATTGATTTTAGCGTCCAACACCAGCAAATCGCCTTGTTCGGTCTGCGCCAACGGATTAATTTCGATTTGCGTCGCGTCCTTATCCAAATACAAAGCGACCATGGCGCTCAATATCCGCTGCAATGTCGCTTGCTGCTCTTTGCCTAGCCCCAATACGGCGGCGATGGCGCGCCCGTGAAACGGCTGTAAACCGGCCGCCGGATGCAGCCAAAGCCTAACGATGCGTTCCGGCGCATGCAGCGCGGTTTCCTCGATATCCATGCCGCCGTCGGCGCTGGCGATAAACAGCAAGCGTTCGGCGGCGCGGTCCAAGGCCAGACTCAAATAATATTCATGTTTAATCGGCGTCACCGCCTCGACCAGCACCTGACTAACAGGCAAACCTGCTGGGCCGGTCTGGTGGGTAACCAGATTGCGCCCCAAAATTTGCGCGCTGAATTCAGCCACCTGCTGCAAATCGGCGGCGATTTTAACCCCGCCCGCCTTGCCGCGAGCGCCGGCGTGGATTTGCGCCTTAACCGCCCATCTCGCCGCCGGATATTGCTCCGCCACGGCCCGCGCCTGTTCCGGACTTGAAGCCACCCCGCCCGCCGGGGTTGGCGCGTCGTAGGCCTGAAGCAACTCTTTAGCCTGAAATTCATGAATATTCATTTACAACTCCGAAAAATAAAGCCGCGGATAATCTGCGCTTACATAAACCTTAGCTTGCAGTTAATCAATAACTCAATCAAGTGGTCCGAGTTTGCGGCATTATTATACTGTGACTATGAAAACCGCGTTCAATTAAAGCCCCTGCCCTACAAGCCAATGGGGGTAATACAATGCATAACGCGGCGAAACCGATTCCGCCGCGCGGGACTCACTTGGCTTAAAACAGCCCTAGGGTTGATATTTTTCTAGTGATTTCAAATGCTCCAACGCCAAGTGTATCTTGGCGTTGGTTGCTTCATCCAATTCGCTATTTTTGTAAACCCGGTCCAGCAAGCCTTCGCTAACCAAGGCCTCCTTAATCCAGCGCTTGGCGAAAGCGTAATTAGCCGGAATCTTTGCAAATTCCCCGGTTTTCGGATTCTTGACGCCTTCCACGCCCGCCGCCGGTTTGTGCGTAAAATCCTCGGCTTGTTCGCCAAGTTCAGCGCTATCCGCCGGCGCTTCAGCCGCGACCGGCGACACAGGCGGCGCGGACTTCGGCTCGGAACCGGATTTATGTTTGTCCGGTTCGACAGGCGCGGATTTATCCTTGGATACGGAAAACACCACGTAAGCCACAAAAATGACTGTTAAAACATAAAAAAATTCGGCCATCGACGCCCCCCTCACCAATGTTTATTTATTATTATTTTGATTATTGTGAAAAAACCGGATAAATTGTAAGCAGAATACCAAGCCGAATATACCAGACGCAAAGGCCACGGTAAACCACAAGCCTGAAATAAATCGCCGCGGAGCGCGGGTTCCGGCCGGGAAACCAGCCGAGCCCGCAAAAACCCTCCGCGCCCTAAGCCTAAAAATTAACGAACACAGACGCCATCAGCAAATGATGCATAATGGTGTTGACGTGATTTTTATCGTCGATATACTGGTTCATGTAACCCAATTCAGTTCTAATGGTAGGGTTAAAAGTCCAGCCCAAACCGCCAAAGGCCCGGTTTTGATCAAAACCGGCTTTGCCGCCCCAATTGGTGTCGTTCACCCTTACGAACACTTCGTCCCAGGCAATCAAGCTCAATTTATTGTCAAAGCCGACCGGTAAATTCCATTTAATCATTTGCCGCGGCCGCTCGCGCACTTGCGAACCGGAGACGAAATTGCTCTCCCACATGGTGCGGAACATAAACGTGCCGTAACCGTTGGTCGGCAAAATATAACGGAAAGCCGGCCACACGTCTTGCTGCGCCAGATAAGGACCATTAGTGCCCGCGTCTTTTCCGGTGGTCAACAAGTTTTGAGTCGGCAAATAAGTATAACCCGCCCAAATGGTAGCGCGGTCGCTGATTGAATAACCGAGGGCCGCCCGCACCATGCCTTGATACCAATGGTCGAAATCGCCGTTAAAACGCGATTGGCCTTCCAGCCAGATGCGGGTCTTATTCAACGAAGGAGCGATGACTCCGGCGCTGCCTTCGGCCACTGCCTGCAACCAAGCGCCTGAATCGTCGGTGTACGGATCATTCGCATGACTGTTTTGCGCGAACAAAGCCAGCAGCAAACATGAGCGCAAAGCAACACGATGAGTAACAGCAAGATTTTTAAACAATTTTTTAAACATGAAAATTCCAGGATCGATATAGCAAGTGTATTCGGAAACAAATAATTAGCAAAACTAAATTCAAATTTATAAGCAAATTATGCCAGAAATATGCCAAAATTTAAAACGTTTATCGAAATGCAAGCTTATAAGCTGAAAACAATAAGTGGGCCGAAAATTGCACCTCAGCTTTGATTGAGCCGCGGCCATCCGCGCGCCGCTGAATCCTAAGCATAGCGGCGCTTGCCGCCAGTCAAAACGGTTGATTCAAACCGTTGGCCGCGGTTTATTTCAACCGCGCGAACATTCCGGCCCGCTCCACACGTCGGTAATCCAAGGCGCGCTCAATACCGGCAAGCTTAAAATTAAATCTGAAACTATAACGATTCATGAAAACCACGCTACGGCAATTGTTGTTCCGGCCCGTCATCTTCGTCAGCTTCGTACTCGGATTGCTGGTACTGGGCGAACTGCTGGCCATTACCCGACTGACTTGGATTAACCGCCAGCGCATCCACACCATAGAACGGGATATTGACCGCAGCCGTTATCTGGAGAAAACCATATTCGAACTCATGCAATTGCAATTGCATCTCTCCTCCCGGCGCGGCGGCGACCAATCGCAACAACGCGATATTGCTACCATCCAAGCGCAATTGATCGAAATACTGAATTCTAAAAACACGCCTTACTCTACCAATAGCATTGATTTGGAAAACTTGCGCAGCGTATTCTCCAAAGCCCCGCCGCAAGATCAACCCAGCATGTTGCACGCCCTGGAACTCATCGAACAAATACAGGACAAACAAGCCACCGAGGAAGAAAGACTACTGATTAACGTCAAATACGACAGCTATTTTGAACTGCTACTCGCCATTATTCTGCCGCTGCTTCTGATCTTGGTAGGCCGCTATTTTTTTAAAACCAACGTATTGGAACCGCTGAACTCACTGAAAGAGCTGTTGACCGGACTCGCCGACGGCCATATGACGCCGATAGAGCACAATTCCAACGATCAGACCATGGACGCCTTGTTCGAGCGCTACAATTTGCTGGTGTCGCGCCTGGTGGAACTGGAACAGGAACATCTGGAACACACCAACGCCCTGGAATCGCGGGTACGGCAAACCAGCCATGCCTTGCTGGAGCAAAGCCAGCAACTGGCCAAGGCGCAACGCCTGGCCGCTTTGACGGAATTAGCGGCCAGCACCGCGCACGAACTGCGCAATCCCTTGGCCAGCATCCAACTGGCGCTGGAAAACATGCTGCAAGAATGCGAGGACGCGGAGCTCTCCAAGCGCATGCACATGGTTTATCGTGAAGTGCAGCGGCTGACCCGCAATTTGAACGATCTGCTCGCCTCGGCCCGCACCGGATTTGAAGCCGCGCAAAAAATCAATCTGCGGCATTTGCTGGAAGAACTGTTGATGCTACTAAAATATCAGTCTCAGGAGCACATAAGTTTTGAATACCGCGTTCCGAACAATCTGCAAGTCATGTTACCGGAGTCGGAATTTCGGCAAATGCTACTGAATCTGTTATTGAATTCCATTCAAGCCATAGGGCCGGGCAAAGGACGCATCGAAATCGAGGCCTACGCCGAAAAAGATAAATTATTGATGCAGATTACCGACAGCGGCCCCGGATTCAGCGCTGAAATGTTGCAAAACGGCATACGCCCGTTCGTAAGCTGGAAAGAAGGCGGCACCGGATTAGGGCTGGCCATGGCGCAACGCTTTGTCCGGGACAGGCAAGGCCAGTTGCAAATTCTCAACACCGCCGACGGCCATGCCCGCGTCACATTCAGCCTGCCGATAAACTGAGCCCGGCGCACGTGAAACAACGCCCTTAAGGCAAACGCAAACCTTCCGGCTCTATGATGATTTTGCGCTGTTTGTACAAACCGCCGATGCTTTGCTTAAACACCTTCTTACTGACGCCGAACCAGGCATAAATGGTTTGCGGATCACTATGGTCGGTCACCGCCAAAAATCCGCCGTTTTTTTCCAAGGCCGCCAAAATTTTTTGCCCGGCGTCATCAATTTTTTGCGGATAAGGCGTCAAACTCAAACATAAATCGACTTTTTGATCCGGCCGCACCGCCTTGATGAATCCGGGCAATCTATCCCCCGCCGCCAACGGCCGGAACACCTCGTTGGCGTACAGCAAACCCCAAAATTTGTTGTCCGCCACCGCCTTGTAACCCAAATCGGTTTTCCCGGCGATGATTAAATCCACCGGCTGGCCGGCCTTGACATAAAACGCCTGCTCCTGAATGAAATCCTCCAAATGCGCGGAAGCGGCAATCCGGTTGCTCTCATCCAGAAACAAATACACTAGGTAATAACGGCCGCTGAGCATGCGCTCGTTTTGCTCGCTGAACGGAACCAGCAAATCCTTGGGCAAGCCCCAATCCATAAACGCGCCGGCATGGCCGACGCTGAGCGCTTTTAACCATGCCACTTCTCCGGCCTGCGCTTTCGGCTGGCGCAAAGTAGCTTGCGCCAGCCCATGGCCGTCAATAAACACAAACGCCGAAACCTTATCGCCGAGGTTGAAATTCTCCACCCGCCCCTCTTGCAAAACGATCTCGCCTAACTCGCCGCCGTCCACATAAACATCGGCATCGATCCGGCTCACCGGCAAAAGATTGGTTTTTCCTAAATTCAGCATGGCTCACCCTCCGGCCCATGGCCAAAAAACATAGCGGCGCGAGTCGTAAATAAACGCAATGGTGCGCTCACAATGGCGCGCATCGCTTATCATGCACCATAATGAAGCAAACAAACCAGGCAAGCAAACCCCAAAACCTAACTAAGTAATTGATATATATAAATTAAAAATTTGGCATATGTATTGCAATACTAATTTCGAGTTTTCAGATTTTCTGAACTTACCTCGTCATTGTTACTGTCAATTTTGACCTGGGCGCGATCTTGTTTAGCATAAAAACACTGATCGCGCCTTTTTTTTGCAAGCTTTTAATTCCCCGCTGTTTATTTGGACTGCTTATTAGACGCGCCGTAGCGTTTTTTCGGTTTCGCCCTTTGCATCAAATCGGGATCAAAGCGCTTGATATTCAATAACTTTCCAGCCACCCGCACTTTGGTTAAAGCCTGTAGCACATCCTTGGGCATGCCGGCCGGCAACTCCACGGTGCTGTAATGCTCCTCAATTTTGATCCGCGCGATATGTTCGCCGTCCAAACCGGTTTCATTAGCGATGGCGCCGACGATATTGCCGGGCTTCACCCCGTCGCTACGCCCCACGTCCAAGCGGAACAATTCCATATCAATTTGCCCGCGCGCGCGTTCCCGCCGCCGGCCGCCCTGGGCCGGATCATCCTTGACTCGCCGCTCGCCGTCATCCTTGGCCGGTCTGGCCTTTTTGGCCACGTCCTTCAACAATAACGGGGTATCGCCTTGCACCAACTTGGCCAAGGCGGCGGCGACGTCAATCGCCGGCACGTCGTGCTCCACCTGATATTGGTTAAGCAATTGCACGTAAAAACTTAATTCCTCTTGCGCCAAGGTATCGGTAATCCGCTGCTTGAACTTGGTGATGCGCGTATTATTGATAAACTCGGTGGAAGGCAGTTGCATCTCTTCCACTTTTTGCCGAGTCGCTTGCTCAATATTCGCCAACAACCTTTTTTCGCGCGGCGACACGAATAAAATGGCGTCGCCGGCGCGGCCGGCGCGGCCGGTACGGCCGATACGGTGAATATACGACTCGGTGTCGTAAGGAATATCGTAATTGACCACGTGCGTGACGCGGTCCACGTCCAAACCGCGCGCCGCCACGTCGGTAGCGATTAAAATATCCAGCTTGCCGGTTTTCAAATGCTCAATCGCCCGCTCGCGCAAAGCCTGCGACATATCGCCATTGATCGCGGAAGCGGAAAAACCGCGCGCCTCCAATTTTTCCGCCACCTCAATGGTCGCCGTCTTGGTGCGGACGAAAATAATCATGCCGTCGAAATTTTCCGCCTCCAAAATCCGCGTCAAGGCATCCATTTTATGCACCCCGCTCACGAACCAATAACGCTGGCGTATGTTCGCGGCGGTGGCGGTTTTAACCTTGATGGTAACCTGTTCCGGATTCCGCAAATATTTCTGGGCGATTTTCCGGATTTCCGCCGGCATGGTGGCGGAAAACAGCGCAATTTGCCGTTCCGGCGGGGTTTGCTCTAAAATCCATTCCACGTCGTCGATAAAGCCCATGCGCAACATCTCGTCCGCCTCGTCCAGCACCAAGGTTTTCAACTGGTCCAATTTCAAAGTGCCGCGCCGCATATGATCCATCACCCGGCCCGGCGTGCCGACGATAACATGCGCGCCGCGGTTCAGCTGGCGTAATTGAGTGCTGTAATCCTGGCCGCCGTAAATCGGCAGCACATGAAAACCTTTGATGAACCCGGCGTAACTTTGAAACGCCTCGGCCACCTGAATCGCCAACTCGCGGGTCGGAGCCAACACCAAGGCTTGCGGTTCCTTTTGTTTAAGGTCCAAAACGTTTAAAATAGGCAAAGCGAAGGCGGCGGTTTTACCGGTGCCGGTCTGAGCTTGGCCCAATACGTCGCGCCCGGCTAGCACAAACGGAATGATTTCCGCCTGTATGGGGGATGGGGTTTCATAGCCGACGCTTTCCAACGCTTGCAATAATGGTTCGGACAAGCCTAAATCTCTAAATGAAAGCGCTGCGTCGGCGGGTTCTGTCATGCGTAATACCTGTAAGAAAGACAAAAAACAAAGGCCAAATTCGGCCCAATAGAGTATTATACCGCATTCCTTCGCCTTAGTTAGCCATCCTGAGGACTGACCGCTAAATATTCCATTGACAAGCCCCCTTCTTTCGCGGATAGTTTCCAAATGTCCGTGTAAACAAAGAACGTATACTTCGCCGAAACCCTCGTGAGTAAAAATCCAGTCTTAAACGAACGTTCCTTGTATCTACTAAAAACCTTGGTCGAACGCTACATCCAGGACGGCCAACCGGTGGGCTCGCGCGCGCTATCCAAGGACCCGCATCTCAAGCTTAGTCCGGCCAGCATCCGCAACGTCATGGCCGATCTGGAAGACATGGGCCTGATCCACTCGCCGCACACCTCGGCGGGGCGCGTACCCACCGTCAGCGGCTACCGCCTATTCGTCGACAGCCTAATCACCGTCAAGCCCCTGGCCAATAATGAACTAGACCAATTGCAAAACGGTCTCAGCCAGCAAGCCGAAAACGCCGGCGAAGTATTGAACCGCGCCTCCAAACTCCTGTCCGACGCCACGCAAATGGCCAGCGTCGTCACCCTGCCGCGCCGCGACTCGGTCAATCTGCGCCAAATCGAGTTCCTGCCGATGACCGGCGACCGGGTATTGGTCATCGTCGTCACCGAAGGCGACGAAGTGCAAAACAAAATCATACACACGCACAAATCCTTCAGTCCGGCGGAATTGCAACAAGCCGCCAACTATTTAAACTCCATCTTCGCCGGACGCAGCCTAGCCGCGATCCGTGAACACTTGGTCACCGAATTGGACCACGACCGCGGCCAGGTCAACCAAGCCATGCTGGACGCGGTCAACATGGCGCAATTGACCTTAGGCGCCGCGCCGCGCGAGGACTATGTTCTGAGCGGCGAGACCAATCTTATGGTGTTTTCCGAATTATCCGATATGGAGCGGCTAAAACAACTGTTTGAAGCCTTCAATCAAAAACGCGGCGTCATTCACCTGCTGGATCAATGTTTGGCGGCGGAAGGCGTGCAAATCTTCATCGGCGAGGAATCCGGCTACAGCGTATTCGACCATTGCAGCCTCGTCACCGCCCCCTATACCGTCAACGACCAAGTGGTCGGCGTGCTCGGCGTCATCGGCCCTACTCGTATGGACTACCGAAAAGTAATTCCGTTCGTCGACGTGACCGCAAAATTATTGGGCGCTGCCTTGAATCCTAAATAATCGCCCTCATTCCTAGGCTAAACTCATAACAAAAACACCCACGGAGCCTAAACATGAGCCATCAGCAATCCAGCCATGAAATAACGCCGGACAGCGAGATACAGGACGAAATAATCGACAACCAAGCCGAAGTCAACGCCGCTGAAACTCAGCCTGCGGCGGAAGCCCCGGCCGAGGTCAACACCCAAAACCCGACCGGCGATCCGGCCTCTGAAATCGAGGCCCTGCGTCTAAGCCTAGCCGAAGCCCAGCAACAAGCCGCCGCCAATCTTGACCGCGCCCTGCGCGTGCAGGCGGATATGGAAAACCTGAAAAAACGCGTGCAAAAAGATTTGGACGACGAGCGTAAATACGGCATCAGCAAATTCGCCAAGGAACTCCTTAGCGTGTTGGACAGCCTGGAACTGGGGCTGCAAGCGGTCGGCGGCGATAGTCAGGAAGTCATTAAATTCAAGGAAGGCAGCGAACTAACCCTAAAACAATTCGCCGCCGTGTTCGC
This sequence comes from uncultured Pseudomonadota bacterium, assembly GCA_903928965.1. Classification (GTDB taxonomy): domain Bacteria; phylum Pseudomonadota; class Gammaproteobacteria; order Methylococcales; family Methylomonadaceae; genus Methylomonas. Next base: position 4,422 of record CAIYSZ010000055.1, on the reverse strand, counting down.
CAAATTCAACATCGAAACCCTAGACCCTACCGGCCAGCCCTTCAATCCGGAGCTGCATCAGGCCATGGCCATGCAACCCAGCGCCGAATATCCGGCCGGCAGCGTGATCGCCACCTTCCAAAAAGGCTACCTCATTCACGGCCGCCTATTGCGTCCGGCCATGGTGGTCGTGGCCAAGGCGGCGGAAACGACAAATAACGACGAGCAGGCTTGAAAAATCCGGCATTAGCTCCATATCACAAGCAACTAACACATTAAACCAATTCAAGTCTGGAGAAATTAATAATGGGTAAAATTATCGGTATTGACCTGGGCACCACCAACTCCTGCGTGGCGGTGTTGGAAAACGGCGTAGCCCGCGTCATCGAAAACAGCGAAGGCGCCCGCACCACCCCGTCCATCATTGCCTTCACCGGCGACAACGAAGTATTGGTCGGCCAATCCGCCAAACGGCAAGCGGTCACCAATCCGGAAAACACCTTGTTCGCGGTCAAGCGTCTGATCGGCCGCCGTTTCAAGGAAGAAGCGGTGCAAAAAGACATCAAAATGGTGCCCTATAAAATCATTGAAGCCAACAACGGCGACGCCTGGGTGGAATGCCACGGTAAAAAATTGGCGCCGCCCGAAGTGTCCTCGCGCGTGCTGATGAAATTGAAAAAAGACGCCGAAGCCTTCCTCGGCGAGGAAGTCACCGAAGCGGTCATCACCGTGCCGGCGTATTTCAACGACTCGCAACGCCAAGCCACCAAGGACGCAGGTCGCATCGCCGGCTTGGACGTGAAACGCATCATCAATGAACCGACCGCCGCGGCCTTGGCGTTCGGCATGGACAAACCGAAGGGCGACACCACTATCGCGGTTTACGATTTAGGCGGCGGCACCTTTGACATTTCCATCATTGAAATCGCCGAAATCGAAGGCGAACACCAATTTGAAGTATTGGCCACCAATGGCGATACCTTTCTTGGCGGCGAAGACTTCGACCTGCGCATCATCGACTTTTTGGCCAACGAATTCAAACGCGATTCCGGCATAGACCTGCACAACGATCCGCTGGCGCTGCAACGCTTGAAAGAAGCGGCGGAAAAAGCCAAAATCGAACTCTCCTCATCGGAACAAACCGACATCAATCTGCCGTACATCACCGCGGACGCCAGCGGCCCGAAACACTTGAACGTGAAACTGAACCGGGCAAAACTGGAATCCTTGGTTGATGACCTGATCGAAAAAACCAAGGGACCTTGCCTGCAAGCGATTAAGGACTCCGGCATCGCGGTAGGCTCAATCAACGACGTCATCTTGGTCGGCGGTCAAACCCGCATGCCGAAAGTGCAACAATTCGTAAAACAATTGTTCGGCAAGGAGCCGCGCAAAGACGTCAACCCCGACGAAGCCGTGGCCTTGGGCGCGGCGGTTCAAGCCGGCGTATTGGGCGGCGACGTCAAGGACGTCTTGCTGCTGGACGTTACCCCGCTATCCCTCGGCATTGAAACCCTGGGCGGCGTGATGACCAAGCTGATCGAAAAGAACACCACCATCCCGACCAACGCGTCGCAAGTGTTCTCCACCGCCGACGACAACCAAACCGCGGTCACCATCCACGTGCTGCAAGGCGAGCGCGAGGTAGCCTCCGGCAATAAATCGCTGGGCCGCTTCGACCTGCAAGACATTCCGCCAGCGCCGCGCGGCATACCGCAAATCGAAGTCTCGTTCGACATCGACGCCAACGGTATTTTAAACGTATCGGCCAAGGACAAAGCCACCGGCAAAAAACAATCCATCGTCATCAAAGCCTCCAGCGGCTTGTCCGACGATGAAGTGAAACGCATGGTCAAGGACGCCGAGGCGCACGCCGACGAAGACCGTAAAATCACGCAACTGGTCTCCGCGCGGAACGCCGCCGAAGCCATGATCCACGCCACCGAAAAATCCTTGAAGGAATTGGGCGACCAAGTCGATGCCGGCGAACGTAGCGCGATTGAAAAAGCCATAGAAGATCTGCACGCCGTGGTTAAAGGCAACGACAAAGAAGAAATCGAAGCCAAAACCACCGCGCTGACCGAATTATCTGGCAAACTGGCGGAACGCATTTACGCGCAAAAAAGCAGCGAGGAAGGACATGAAGCGCATCATTCGCATGCCGGCCCGCATGCCGGCCCGAATTCCGGTCCGCATGCCGGCGGCGCGCATGCGCAAGACGACGACAACGTGGTCGAGGCCGAATTCGAGGAAGTGAAAGACAATAAAAAATAAACCCCGGCGTCGGCGGCGCGGTGATTCGCCGCCGGCGCGCACCCGGTTTTTATCACTCATTAATTGACAACCGCGCTTGCCGCGGTTTTTTGGCGTATGGCAAAAGAAGATTACTACAAACTATTGGGCGTTGATCGAAACGCCAGCGAAGCCGAACTGAAAAAAAGCTTCAAACGCTTGGCGATGAAATTCCATCCTGATAGAAATAAGGACGATCCGGAACAAGCCGAAATAAAATTCAAGGAAATCAAGGAAGCATACGACGTGCTATCCGACCCGCAAAAACGCGCCGCCTACGACCAATTCGGTCACGAAGGCGTCAACGCCGGTTTCGGCGGCGCGCGCGGCGCGGAAGGTTTCAGCGATATTTTCGACATGTTCGGCGACATCTTCGGCGGCGGACGCCAGCAACGCGGCGGGGTGCAACGCGGCGCGGACCTGCGCTACAATTTGGAGCTCTCCCTTGAGGAAGCCGTGCACGGCACGGAAACCACCATCAAAGTGCCGGTATTGGTCGCCTGCGGCGAATGCGGCGGCTCCGGCGCGCGCAAAGGCAGCAGCCCGGTGACCTGCCAGACCTGCCATGGCCACGGCCAAGTGCGCATGCAACAAGGGTTTTTCTCGGTGCAGCAAACCTGCCCCACCTGCCGCGGCGCCGGCAAGCAAATCAAGGACCCTTGCCCTAAATGTTACGGCCAAGGCCGGGTGCAGGAAACCAAAACCCTTTCCGTCAAAATCCCTCCCGGCGTGGACACCGGCGACCGCATTCGCTTGAGCGGCGAGGGCGAAGCCGGCGCCGGCGGCGGTCCGGCCGGCGATTTGTACGTGCAAGTTCACGTCAAGGAACACCCGATTTTCAGCCGCGACGGGGCCAATTTATCCTGCGAGGTGCCGATCAGCTTCCCCGCCGCCTGTCTGGGCGGTGAGATAGAAGTACCCACCCTGGACGGCAAGGTCATACTGAAAATTCCGCCGGAAACCCAAACCGGCAAAATGTTCCGCCTGCGCGGCAAGGGCGTGAAACCGGTGCGCGGCGGCATCACCGGCGATTTGCTGTGCAAAATTTACGTGGAAACGCCGGTGCACTTGACCAAGGAGCAAAAAGCCCTCATCGAAAAACTGGGTGACTCCCTCAGCGGCGACGGCAAAAAACACAGCCCGCAAGAACACGGCTTCATGGACAGCGTGAAAAACTTTTTCGACAAACTTACCGGATAAACCATGTTACGCATAGCTCTCACCGGCGTCTCCGGACGCATGGGCCTTAGTTTGATCAAAGCCGTGGCCGCCAATCCGCACGCCGAGCTGACCGCGGCCCTCTCAAGACCTGAAAGCTTAAGCTTGGGCAAGGACGCCGGCGACCTGGCCGGCATCGGCCCGCTGGCGGTTACCGTGAGCAGCGATTTGTCCGCCGCGCTGGATCATTTCGACGTGCTGATCGACTTCACCCGCCCGGATGCCTCGCTGCAAACCCTGGAGCTATGCCGCCAAGCCGGCAAACTCGTGGTTATCGGCACCACCGGCTACAACGCCGAACAAAAAGCGTCCATCGCCGCCGCCGCCGCCGACATTCCAGTGATACTGGCCCCGAACATGAGCGTCGGCGTCAACCTGTGCCTGAAACTACTGGAAACCGCCGCCAAGGTGATGGGCGATTACACCGATATCGAAATCATGGAAGCCCACCACCGGCACAAAGTCGACGCCCCGTCCGGCACCGCGTTGCGCATGGGTGAAGTCGTGGCCAAAACCCTGGGCCGCGACCTAGCCGACTGCGCCGTCTACGGCCGCGAAGGCGACACCGGCGCCCGCGACCGCAAGACCATAGGCTTCTCCACCATCCGCGCCGGCGACATCGTCGGCGAACACACCGTGATGTTCGCCGACGACGGCGAGCGCCTGGAAATCACCCACAAAGCCAGCAGCCGCATGACCTTCGCCAACGGCGCAGTCCGCGCCGCCCTCTGGCTAGCCGGCAAACCCAACGGCTTGTATGACATGCAAGATGTGTTGGGGCTAAAAGCTTAAAAAAGAGGTCAGCGTTAATTAAATCGCTACCCGCTTACGACAAAACCATCACGCCAGCCCAAGCCATAGAGTAAATTATTCTATACACTTAAGCTGGTATCGCGCTATTAAACGAAAGGCTGTCGGTTTCAAGCCGGCCTT
>CAIYSZ010000054.1 GCA_903928965.1 uncultured Pseudomonadota bacterium | reverse complement strand
CAGAGCGTGGCCGATGTCGTGCTGGCAATATCTAAAGGCGCGTTCGCCGTATTTCCAAGCTTCGCGCCAGTGCACCGAGCTGAGTCCAATAAAGACGCCGGCCGGGGAGGCGGCTCGGAACAGACAGCGTTGCTCCAGGCTATGCCGGTAACAGTCGTAATGGTAAACGCCAGGCGGCAATAGGTCGGGCTCGCCGCAGATGACATAGGCTACGGTCGGGTGCAGATTGCCGCTGGAGGGGTTGTTGCGCAAGGCCCAGCGGTCGGGGCCGTATTGTTTCCAAGCGGACAGGCCGAAGGCCAGTTCCAGCAGCAGGCCAAGGTTGGCCAGGCTTAGGTCTTGGGCGGGGATGGTTTCGGGATGATCCAGCGCGCCGAACGAACAGCTAAGTTCACCGCCGGGCGGGGGTAGTTGGATGCTTAGGGAACCATGGAAATGGCGGAATGGGCTGGGTTGATCGTCCCAGTCCAAGGCGGCCGGGCCTTTGGCGTAGCCGTTCAAATGGTGCTTGGTGCGCTGGTGGTATTCAATGATGGCCGAGGATGTCATAATGGTTTGAGTGTGATGGCTTTGTTGTTATTTAATGCAATTTCCAAGCCATCTATTTCCAAGCCATCTATTGGTCGAGGGTTTTAGGTTTGGCCTTGGCGTTGGCGGAAGGTTTCAAACATGAGAATGCCGGCGGCCACGGAGACGTTGAGGCTTTCGACTTGGCCGACCATGGGAATTTTAATCAGGAAATCACATTCTTGTTGCGTGAGCCGGCGCAGGCCGTCGCCTTCGGCTCCCAAAACCAGGACCAGAGGCAGATTGAGGTCGGTTTCCAGCACTGATTGCGCCGCTTCGCCGGCGGCTCCGGCCAGCCAAATGTTTTGGCTTTTCAGCCAGCGTAGCGTTCTGGCCAGATTGGTGACTTGGTAGACCGGCACGGTTTCAGCCGCGCCGCTGGCGACTTTGCAAACGGTGGGGGTGATGCCGGCGGCGTTGTCCTTGGGCACTATGACGCCATGCACGCCTAGGGCGTCGGCGCTACGCAGGCAGGCGCCGAGGTTGTGCGGGTCTTGTACTTGATCCAGCGCTAGGTAAAACGGCATGGCTTCTAAGGCGGCGACGTCGCGTTTCAGCTGTTCCTCGCCGCGCATGGCCGGTAATTCGACGCTGATGACGATGCCTTGGTGGTGTTTGCCGTCGGCGAGTTTATCCAGTTTTTTGCGGTCGGCTTTTTCCGGTTTCAAACCTTGGGCTTGCAAGGCTTCAAGCAGGGATTTAAGCCGGGCGTCCTGCCGCTGGTCGTCGAAATAAACCAGGCGGATTTTTTTAGGTGAATAGTCGAGAGCGGCTTGCACGGCGTGCACGCCGTATAAATGGGTGGACATGGTCTAACGTTTTTTGGCTTTGGGTTTGCGCACTCTGCTGGCCGGGGCGGCGGCGGATTTTTTATTATTGTCTTTTTTATTATCGTCTTTTTTCGGCGCTTTGCCCGTTTTTTCCGAGGTTTCGTTCTTGGCTTTTTTTCTGGGTTTATGGCTAAGGCTGGACAGAAGTTCAAAGTCGATTTTTTTCTCATCCAGGTTGACGCGCACTACCCGCACGACGACCGAGTCGCCAAGGCGGTAGCGGACGCCGGTGCGCTCGCCTATTAAATGATGGCTGAGGGCGTCGTAATTGTAATAATCGTCTTGCAGCGAGGCGATATGCACCAAGCCTTCAACATAGATGCCTTGCAGCTCGACAAACAGGCCGAAGCCGGTGACGGCGGAGATGATGCCGGGAAATTCTTGGCCGATTTTGTCCAGCATGTATTCGCATTTGAGCCAGGAGACTACATCGCGGGTGGCTTCGTCGGCGCGGCGCTCATTGTTGGAGCAGTGTTCGCCCAGCCGTAGCATGTCGGCGGCTTGGTAGTAAAAATCCTTGATCGGTTTGCCGGACAGGCAGTGTTTGATGGCGCGGTGAGTCAGTAGGTCCGGGTAACGGCGGATGGGCGAGGTGAAATGGGTGTAGGCCTCAAGCGCTAGTCCGAAATGGCCCTTGGTTTCCGGGCTGTAAACGGCTTGAGACATGGAACGCAGTAGTACGGTCTGGATTAGATGCGCGTCGGGACGGTCCCTGACCGAGTTAAGCAGGCGCGTGTAATCTAGGGGGCTAGGCTTTTCGCCGCCGCCGAGTTGCAGTCCGAGTTCAGACAGAAAGCCTTTCAACGCGAAAAGTTTTTCCGCGCCTGGGCCGTCATGTATGCGCAGCAGTCGCGGGATGCGGGCGCGGTTTAGGAATTTGGCGGCCGCGGTATTGGCGGCGATCATGAATTCTTCGATCAGTTTATGCGCGTCGTTGCGCACCAGGGGGACAATTTGTTCGATTTTACGCTGCTCGCCGAAGATGATGCGGGTTTCCTGGGTGTCGAAATCCATGGCTCCGCGAAGTTCGCGTTGCTGGCGCATGGTATGGTAAAGCTGGTGCAGGCTTTGCAGGTGCGGTAGCAGGTCGGCGTATTGCGCCGTTAGTTCGGGGTCATGGTCGATCAGGATTTTGGCGACCTTGGTGTAGGTCAGGCGGGCGTGCGAGCGCATGACCGCCGGGTAAAACCGGGAGCGGGAGATGATGCCGTCAGCGTCGAGTTGCATTTCGCAAACCATGCACAGGCGGTCTACCTCCGGGTTTAGCGAGCATAATCCGTTGGACAAAATTTCCGGCAGCATCGGGATCACTTGCTCGGGGAAGTAGACCGAGGTGCTTCTACTTTGCGCTTCTTGATCCAAGGCGGAGGCAATGGGAACGTAATGGGATACGTCGGCGATGGCGACCAGCAGTTTCCAGCCTTTGGCGGTTTTTTTGGCGTAAACCGCGTCGTCGAAATCGCGGGCGTCCTCGCCGTCTATGGTGACTAAGGGCAGATGGCGGATGTCGACGCGGTCCAGTTTGGCATTTTCAGGAACTTCAGGGCTTAGGTCCGCGGTTTCGTCCAACACTCCCGGCGGCCATTCGCGGGGCAGTTGGTAGGCGCGGATGGCCATTTCGATTTCCATGCCGGGGGCCATGTGCATGCCGAGAATTTCCTTGATCCTGCCGATTGGGGGGGAATGCGGAGTGGGTTGTTGCACGATTTCGGCGACCACGATTTGCCCGTGCTGGGCTCCGTTGCAGTCTTCCTTGGCGATGAGGATGTCGCGCGGCATTTTTTTGTTGTCGGGGATGACCAGTTGACTGCGGCCTTCAACGATGAAGCGGCCTACCACTTGGCGGGTATTGCGTTCGAGTACCTCCAAAACCGAGGCTTCGCGGCGGCCGCGGCGGTCCACGCCGGAAATGCGGGCGCTGATTTTGTCGTTGTGCAGCAGGCCTTTCATTTCCTTGGGCGACAGGAACAAGTCGTCGGCGCCGTCTTCGGGTTTTAAGAAGCCGAATCCTTCCGGGTGGCCGATAACGCGGCCGATGACTAAGTTGCCGCCATCGCCCAGACAGTATTTTTGCCGGCTGTTGAACAGCAATTGGCCGTCGCGTTCCATGGCGCGCAGGCGGCGGCGCAGCGCCTCCAGTTCGTCGGGAGTTTCCAGCGCGAATTTTTCGGCGATTTGTTGTCGGCGCAGGGGTTTGCCCTGCTGTTGAATCAGTTGCAGGATCAGTTCCCGGCTGGGAATGGGGTGTTCGTATTTTTCGGCTTCGCGTTGCGCGTAAGGGTCTATTAGGGCGTTGAAGTTTAAGTCCTGGGTTTTATCGAGGGTCATGGCGTAGAGAAGTTACGGCGTTTGCACGCCGGGGATTGAAAGCTAGGGTTGGAACGGCGGGGCGGGCGGTCATGGCGATGGTTATTTAGGCGTGATGGTCAAGGCGCCGAGGGCGACCCCGATGTCGACGCCGCGGCCGGAGCCGGAGAGCGCCAGAGAAACTTCTCCGCGGGTCAGCACTTGGCCGTCCACGGATTTGGTGAGACCGGCGTGACCTTCCAGGGCGATAAACGTGCCGTAGGTTTCGCTGATGTCGTTGACGCCGGAGAAAGTGCCGGTGCCTTGAATTTCGGATTTGCCTATGGTGAAGCCCAGGGCCTTGGAGGCGAGTTCAACATGCGCGCGTTGGCCGTTGCCGCAGCTAATGTCGCCGAATCCGTCGTATTGTTTATAGGCGAGCGAGAAGCCGCTCAATTTGTATTTCATGGTGCAGGAGAAAAGATTGTCCGCGACGGCGGCGTCGCTGGCGGTGATCAGGCATATTAGCGCCAGCGGTTTGGCTAATTGACGATGCATGGGTTATCTCCAGGTGACGGAACAGGCACCGCCGGTTCTAATTTTATAGGTCAGGTATTATTACATAGTATAAACCATATCGCGGACTTAGCGGGCGTTAAGGCTTAACACGCTGCTTAGGCCGTCGGAAGCGTTGATTTGCGTTTCCGGGGCTAAAATATACAGGCGTTCGGCGTCTATGCCGCATTTTTCCGTCAGGTAGCGAAAGATGGCGTCGGCGCGGGCGATGGCGAGCGCGTTGAGGCGTTGCGGGTCGGGTTGCATGTTTTCCTGTAGTTTTTGCCGGGCGAGCGAGTGAAATTCCGCGTTTGGCTGGTCTTTGATTTTCGGCGCGCCCAGCAGGGTGTAGCCGATTTGGTCGGGAAATATTTGCTTAAAGTATTTTTCCAGCAGGCGGTGTTGCTCTTCTTGGTTGAGTTCCAAGTATTCCGGGCGTACTTTGTGACCTTTTTGCTCAAGTTCCGCGGATTTTAAATCTTTCAGCGCGGCAACCAATGCTTCGTCGCGCATTTCCGGCCAGTCTTGCGCTTGATAGGCGATGCCTTTGATGTCCAGGGTCAGGCCTGTCTTTTGTTGCAGAGCTACGCCGATTTGATTGAGTTCGGCGATTTCGTCGGCGTTGAGTTGGGCGGAGCCGGGGGCGAATTTGACTTGGCTGAAATCGTGGTCGCCGTCGTCCAATAAATCGGCCAGCGCGTTGAACGGCGAGGCCGCCAGTTTGCCTATCATATTGCCGAGTACGTCGCCGATCAAGGCGCCGACGCTGAATTCGGGGTCGTTGAGGCTGCCGGTGATCGGGAAATCAAGGTTGATTTTGCCTTCCGCGTCCTTGAGCAGGGCAATGGCCAAGCGTAACGGCAGGGCGGCGGCGCGCGGATTGTCGATTTGTTCGCCCAGGGTCAGTTGATCGATAAAGATTTTGTTTTGCGCCGCGAGTTGACCTTGTGTGACGCTGTAATGCAAGTCTAGTGACATTTGCCCTTTTTCAATCTTGTAACCGGCGAATTCGGCCATGTAGGGGGTTATTAGCGGCAGCGGCATGTCTCTGAAGTCCAGGTCTATGTCGGAGTCGCCGGAGCCGATTTGGTAAGAACCATTGATGTTAACCGCGGCTAGGTCATAGACTTTGCCGCGGAGCCTCAGTTTAATCGGTTTGTCTTGGTCGGTGGCGAGGCCGTCGATTTCGCCGTTCAGGCTATTCATTTTGGCGACGAAGGGCAGGATTAGAGAGAAATCGGAGAAGTCGGAGCCGCCGTTTTGAAAGCGGATTTGATTGATGCGCACGATAGGCTTTATGGCCGGCTCGCTGCCGCCGGTGGCGGGAGCCGCGGTTTTGGCCGGCGCGGCGGCGGTTTTTTGCGGCAGAATGTCGGCTAGATTGGTTTGGCGGTTTTTATCCACGTTCAAGCGTAGATAGGGGCGGTCGAATATCAGTTTGTCTAGGCTGTAGTTTTGCTTGGGGATGTCGACTGAAATTTTTTGCAATTCCATGTCTCCCCATTTTAGAAAGTCTTGGTTGGTGATGCGGTCGCGGGCGATCAGGTTGGCGATGCCTGCGTCGCCTTGAAAGGCGATTTGCGGGGCCGGGCCGGGTGCGAATTGTAGTGCGCCGCGTGCGTCTAGCCCGCCGTCGATGATGTCCACAGAAAGAACGTGGTCTAAGTAAGTTTGGAAGTTATTGAGTTTGATGTTTTCCAGATCCAGATTAAGCGACAATTTTAGCGGTTGCGGGCTGATGAAACCGTCGATTTGGATAGTCCCGTCGCCATTGAATAGGGCGTTGAGCTTGAGCGGCAGCGCATCGGGGAGTTTATCGCTGGCTAGTTTTTGCACGTTGAGGTTTAGCTGGGCCAAACTGAAGGCGGCGGGCGGATTTTGGCCGGCATCGGTGAAGTTGATTTGGTTGTTTTTTAGATTCAATTCGTTCAGGCGGATGCGCCATGACGCGGCCGGGGCAGGGGGATTGGCGGCGGCGGAGGGGGCGTCGGCCGGGGCGGTGTTAGGGGCGGGGGCGAAGTTGAAGCCGCCGCCGGCTTGCTTGACAATGGTCAGCACGCTGTTGTCGAGGTTGACGGCGGCGATAGTTAGCAGTTTGCCGTGGCTGTCGGCGGAGATGTTTTTGGCGCTGATGCCGGGTAGTTGCAGCCAGATTTGCTCCGGCGCGCCCGGCGCGGCGATTTTTAAGTCGGTGAGGGTAAGTTCGCCGCCGTTTAGAATGATGCCGGGTTCGGAGGAATTTGCGCGCGCCGAGGCGGGGGCGGGTGGTTCAATGCGGTAATTGGCGCGGCTGGACAGTTGGCCGCTGACCAAGACCAGCGGCAGCGCTTGGGCGGGCGCTAGTTGCGCCAGTTTGGGCAAATTAAGCTGGTTTAGGCGCAGGCTGCCGCGGCTGGCGAGCGGATTGAGGTCGATTTCGCCGCGCCATTCGATCTCGCCGCCGCTGGACAGGCGGATGTTTAGATTGGCTTCCGCCGGCGCGCCGGGCAGCGTGGATAAATGAGTGATGTTGAGATTGACCGGTTGTAGTCTCTCCCGGCGTTCGCCGCCTTTGAGCCGGTCCAGCCAATCGATTTCCGCGTCCGCGAGCTGAATTTGCTTGACCAGGAAGGGCGGCGGGCTGGCGGTTTCCGGCGTCCGCGGTTCGGGATGCGGGTGTTTGGCTTTTATTTGTTCCTGGATGACGGCGAGTTGGATTTGCCCGTTGGGGGTGCGTTCGATATGCAGGCTGGGATGTTTGAGGCTGACGCTGTCTATGACTATGGCTTTTTGAGCGATGGAGTCGCTTAGGTTGGGTCGGATTTCCAATCCTTCTAGGCTGAACAGCGGTGCGCCGCCGGCTTCGGTTAGCGCGAAATGTTCAATTTGGGCGCTGAAATGGAACGGGTTGAAGCTTAAGATTTGCAGTTTTGCGTCGAGACCGGTGTGTTGGTTTATTAAGATAGGGATTTGCCGGGTCAAGATGTAGGGTAGCAGGTAATAACCGGTCAGGGCGTAGCACAATAGGAGAACTCCGCCGCTGATGGCGGTGATGAGGCCGATTTTGCCGAGTTTCCGCATTGGCTGCTCCGCTGTTTTTTTGGTTTTTTGGCTGCCAGTTTAAGCCGGGGCATTTTGATTGGCAACTGAAATGGCTTTTGGCGTCTAGCCGGCCGCCAAGGCCTTGAGTGCTTGGTTGCGTACCAAGGCTGTATTCATGTGGATTGTAGCCTTTTTGTTTATTTTAGCGAAGTTTGGCTTAAAAGCTTTCTTGACGGAAACGGTGAATTTGGCGGCGTTGTTTTTTGCTGGGGCGGCGTTCGCGTTCGCTAGGGGGGAGCAGCGCGCGTTGCTCTTTTTCCTGTTCTATTTGCTGCTGGCGCTTGGCTTGGCTGTCGGCGTCCTCGGCGTATATTTGCACGGCTTCCTTGGCCGGGCGGCGTTGTTTGGTCAGGTCGCTGACGGTGATTTGCCAGGTTTGGCGGTCTTTGACCACGGTGACGATGTCGCCGATTTTAATGTCCTTGCCAGGCTTGCAGCGCTGGCCATTGACGTGTACTTTGCCGCCGCTGACGGCGTCGGCCGCTAATTGCCGGGTTTTGAAAAATCGCGCCGCCCATAGCCATTTGTCTATGCGTTCTTCTTGGAGGTCTGTCATGAATTTGGTTGCGGTAAATAGGCCAGTTGATTGCTATATAATTTGGATGGGGAAAAATTGCAAGTTTTTTTAGGGTGTTGGGTTTGTAGTCATGCATTGCGGCCGAGCGCGTCATATGCAGCTGAATTTACACCCTACACGCTTGTTGTCAGTTCAAGCGATAAACCGTTTACCGCCGGGCATTTTGCGTCCCGGCGGCTGGAATTTCGGCGGAATTAGTGGCCGAGCTCTCTAGGTTTGAAGTTGGCCAAGTTGGTTTTGGCCTGTTGCTGCTGCTCGGCGGTGAGTATTTGGAAAATGGCGTGGTCGACCTTGGTGCGCGCCAATTTTCTTTGCACGTGATTCTCCAATTCCTGTTTTTCCGTGGTTTCGGCGAGGGCCTTGGCTTTGTCGTCGGTATAGTCCGTGGACAGGGCTAATTGCGCCAGTTGTTTATGGCTTTCCCATTTGGAAGCGGCGTTATCCTTAGGGGCGGCCGCGGCCTGGGATTTCAGAATTTCGTCGATTTTGGCGTTTTGGGTGTCGGTTAGCGTGATGCCTTCTAAAAATGGCGGCCGATGATCCGGGCCATAGCCTTTACCGCCTCCGTGAAAGCGGTGACCGAAGCCGGGTCCGTCTTGGTCCGGATCCGCGTGGGCGGAGTTGACCAAGCCGAAGGTGAGGGCAAGGCTGAGTGTGACCGCCCAAAAGCTGATTTCCAGGAATTGTGTGATTTGTTTCAGTTTCATAATCTAAGTCTCCATGTTTAAGATGAGCTGTCAGGCTCGGGGCTATTTTGCCCGCGGGGGCTGTAAATTGGGGTTAACTCAATGTAAAAATGGGTAAAGCATAGCTAAGGCCGCTATCCGCTAAAGTCGGGGCGGCCTATAATTTTTTCGCGAAAGATTTTAGCGGCGGAACGATGAAAATTTTATTAGTTGATGATGATGTGGAGCTGGTCGGCATGTTGCGAATCTATTTGGAGCAGGAGGGATTCGAGGCGAAGGCGGTGTTTGACGGGGAGAATGGGGTGGCCGAGATTTTGTCGCGCCGTTATGATTTGGCGGTGCTGGATGTAATGATGCCGGGCATGAGCGGCATAGATGTTTTGCGCGAGATCAGGCGGACTAGCCAAATTCCGGTATTGATGCTGACGGCTAAGGGCGATGATGTGGATCGGATTTTGGGTTTAGAGCTGGGTGCGGACGATTATGTTCCTAAGCCTTGCACGCCGCGCGAGTTGGCGGCGCGCATCCGCGCGATTTTACGCAGGTCCTTGGGCGGCGGTGATGCCTCTGGGCCGGTAACGGCTGGGGCCTTGACCTTACATCCGGAAAGCCGCGCCGCGTTATGGCATGGGCAGGTTTTGGATTTAACCAGCACGGAGTTTAGCCTGCTGGAGATTTTGGCGCGTAACGCAGGCAGGGTGATGGATAGAAACGAGTTGTCGGAGGCGGCCTTGGGCCGGCCGCTAGCGCGCTATGACCGCAGCATTGATGTGCATATGAGTAGTTTGCGTCAAAAATTGGGGACTTATCAGGGCGGGCGCTCTTTTATTCAAACCGTGCGCGGCCGGGGTTATTTGTTGGTCAGGGTGTAGTTTATGGGCAGATTGTTCTGGAAAATTTTTCTGGCGTTTCAGATGGCGTTTTTGTCCGCCGGTGCGGTAGTGGGCGCCGTCATGTGGCTGCATCATAACGCCAATGAGGATAACCGCGAGCGGCCGAATGGAAATCGCGGGCCGGGACATATTTTCGTGGAGGCGGCGGCGGCCACATTGCGTAGCGGGGGCGAGGCGGCGTTGCGCGGATTATTGCAGGAATGGGCGGCTGCGGCGCATCCGCATGTCTATGCGTTTGATGATCAGGGGCGGGAGCTGTTGGGCCGCGCCGCGCCGCCCGAATTCGGACCCGGCTTTGAAGCTCGGGTGGAAACGGCCGCCGGGCGTGGGTTGCGGCTGGTTTCCGTGCCGCCGCCGGGCATGGGGCCGCACCCGCCGGGCGGCCGGCCGCCGCGGCATAGGTGGCCGCCGCCGGAAATATTGATTGGGACCGGATTGGCGGCCAGTTTGTTGTTCAGCGCTTGGTTGGCATGGTATTTGGCCAAGCCGGTGCGCAATCTGCGTCAGGCGTTCGCCGCGGTGGCGGAGGGCAAGCTGGATACGCGGGTGGCGGTCAGCATGGGTTCTCGGCGGGACGAGATTGCCGATTTGGGGCGGGATTTTGACCATATGGCGGAGCGAATTGGCGGTTTGGTCGATGCGCACCGGCGCTTAATGCATGATGTGTCGCACGAGTTGCGCTCGCCGCTGGCGCGCTTGCAGGCGGCGGTGGGTTTGATCCGGCAGCGGCCGGACGAGTCGGATCGGTATTTGGGGCGGGTGGAGAAGGAAGTGGAGCGGGTCAACGAGTTGGTTGGCGAATTGCTGGCCTTGTCGCGGCTGGAATCCGGTCTTTCTTCCGCCGCTGGGGTGGACGTCTTCGATTTGGCCGAACTGGTGGCGGATATCGTGGAGGATGCGCGGTTCGAGGCCGGCGGGCGCGGGATTAATATAGAGCTGGACGCGCCGGAGAGTTTGTTGGTTTGCGGGCAAATCGAGTTATTGCACCGGGCGGTGGAGAATGTAGCGCGCAATGCGGTGCGGCATAGTCCGGATGGCGGGCTGGTGACGGTGGGTTTATGGGTGGCGGCGGAGAATAATTTTTGGTCGCTGGCGGTGGACGACGCCGGGCCGGGGGTGGCGGAGGCGGAGCTGCCGTTCATATTTGAACCGTTTTACCGTTGTACCGGCGGCCAGGGCAAGGCCGGCGCGGGCTTGGGTTTGACTATCGCTAGATTGTCGATGGAGTTTCACGGCGGGAGCATCCGGGCAAGCAATCGAGAGCGGGGCGGGTTACGGGTAGAGTTGGCGGCGCCTGTGCGGTTTTCACCAGGGGAGACGGCTTAGCGTTGAATATTTTTAAACAGACGCGGATTCTGTATATCTTGCATCGACATCCGATTCCACATGCGCTCTGGTTTGAGAGCATCGAACATTTGCACCTGCTTCAACGATTAAGTTCTGTTGAGAAAGCGCGCCTAAGGGAACTGGCAACCCTATTTTTGTATGAAAAAAACATTGCGGGAGCCCAAGGTTTTAAGGTGACCGATGTCATGCGCGTGATTATCGCTAGTCAAGCGTGTTTGCCCATTCTGTCGCTGGGACTTAATTGTTTATCCGGTTGGACTGATGTGTTGGTTTATGCGGGAGCTTTTCGAGTCCGCCGGGAGTGTACCGATAGCGCCGGAGTAGTGCATCGGGAGGAAGCCATTTTAAGCGGTGAATGCTGGTCGCGCGGTCCCATTATTTTGTCTTGGGATGATATCGCGCAAGATCGGCGGAATAGTCATTCCGGAAGCAATGTGATCATTCATGAGATTGCCCACAAGTTGGATGGGCTGAATGGAACGACTAACGGTTATCCGCCTTTGCATTATCACATGTCGGTACCGCGGTGGACAGCTGCATTCAGTGAGGCGTATCAAAGTCTGGTTCAACAATTGGAGCAGGATGAATACGCTTCAATCAATCCCTATGCAGCAACCAGTCCGGCGGAGTTTTTTGCGGTGGTCAGTGAATATTTTTTTTGCTTGCCGGCGGTGCTGCAACAGCATTTTCCGGATGTTTATCGTCAATTGGAGCTTTATTATCGGCAGGAGCCGGTATAATGTTTGGCCAACAATCCAGGCCGGGACAATAGTGCTATCGCAAGAGGCAGTTGGCGTAAAGCCGGCCGCCAAGGGCTCAGGTGGTTGGCTTGGCAAATGAAGTTTGT
>CAIYSZ010000053.1 GCA_903928965.1 uncultured Pseudomonadota bacterium | reverse complement strand
GGCTGCGTGTTTGTCGGCGGCACGATTTCCAGCCTGGCGAAGCGGCACCCGGAGGCGGGCTCCTATTTTGTTTATGTCGTGTACAGAGTAAATCAAGCTCATGCCGGCCCATTTACACCGGCCGATAGTGGAATCGATCATACCGATTCAATTGGGCATTTCCAAATCAATTTAGCTTCCGCCTTTGGCGGCGGAGTTTATACTAGCCCTATTTTGTTCGATCCGAACACGACTATCCAACGCACTTACGTTAGTTCCAATGAAGTGGATACCCAGATTCTTAGCATGAATATGTCGGATGCCTTAGGTAACAGCGTAGTCGCCGGATTGCAACAACCTAGCAATGCGCCTAATTTGCATGATAGCTTAGGCACTGTTATCTCAAACACAGGTAGTGGCGGTTTTCCCGCTACCAGCAGTTTCCATGTCTATGTGGATATTTATTCCGCGCAAATTACGAGAGAATTTGGCGTCGGGGCTTATTTATACAACACTGACGCAATGTCGATCAAAAATAAAGACATTACATCCTTTCCGCCGGGCGTTGTGTACACCCACGATCATTCCTCGCCTATAGACGTTTATCTGTATGATCCCGCCTCCTCCAAGGATAATGGCGCGGACAACGGGGCTTTGTTTGGCACCCTGGATTTAGCGGGTCATGGCGTGTATAACCAAATCCCTGGCGTAAATACCTTGGCTGACTTTCAAGCCACGTCTCAAGGTGCGGCTGATTATGGCAATTTTACCGCCAACGACCCCGTTCCAGAAGTCGAACAATGGTTGATGCTGTTAGCCGGGTTACCTTTACTGGGCTTACGCAAGCGTGAAGCGGTCGCTTAAACTCATCCGCGTTGGTCGGGCATCCAGTCTTGAACTTGGCGTTCAAGACTGGAATTTAAAACGCCATTTCCTTTACTTTCTTCCACGCTCTGCATTTCGGCGCGGCTCCTACACCGCTTATGCGCCATGGGCGCGGAATTGCCTACCGATGACTGTCTTAGGGAACTTCTGATTAAATCAGTTTTTCAAGCAAACCTTGATCTCAAGCTTTTGATTTCAATAGCACTGAATTTTGAAGCAACGAATTAATCCGAGGTTTCTTAGCGCACTTGCAGTGGCTGGGCGGCGCAAACCATTCATAATTTAATGCACGCTTAATCTTGCCGATTAGCCGGTACAACGGTTGACTTATTGGTATTCTTTGCTACTTTTATCAAGTGTATCCGAGCTTGGATTTATTTGACGGAATAGTTAACAACCGGCGGGTCCCGGCCACGGCACTTTTGTTTTTCTGGCGCGCCATGAATTTGCTTCCGTGAGTAGTTTCTAAATTTCAAAAAATTTAAACAATGGTTATTCATTTTGGATATCATCGCATGCTTGAACCGGTGGATGACTTGTGCGTAAGATTCTGTATCTCTTTTTAATTCTGTGCTTGAGCCCCGGTTGCGAAAAGCGGCCCGCCGACGTTGCCCAGCCGCGCAAGGTGGCGGTTTGGCGGGTAGGCGGTGATGCCCCGGCTAATCCGGCCCGTTACGCCGGCGAGGTAAGGGCGCGCATGGAAACACCGCTGGCTTTCCGCGTGTCCGGCAAGATCAGCCGCCGCTTGGCGTTGCTTGGGACCAAGGCGCGCAAGGGAGATTTACTGGCGGAATTGGACGCCGCCGATTACCGGCTGGCAGTGACGGCGTTGCGGGCGCAATTGGCGGCGGCGGCGGCGGAGGCGGAATTTAACCGGGCGGAATGGGGGCGGCGCGAGGATTTGTACGCGCAACAATTAATCAGCGCCGCCGAACTGGAAAAATTTAGTCTCGCCGCCACGGCGGCGGCCGAGCGGCGCGCGGCCTTGGCGGCGCAATTGGCGCAAGCCGAAAATCAATTGCATTACACCGAATTGCGCGCCGAACAAGACGGCGTGGTCACCGAGCTGGCCTTTGAAACCGGTCAACTAGTCGCGCCGGGCCAAACCGTCTTGAAATTGGCGCAAGGCATGGAGCGTGAGGTGCGTATCTACATTCCCGAGCAAGCCATCAACGGAATTGCTCTCAAGCAAAAGGCGGCGGTCAAATTTTGGGCGGACGGGCTTCCCCCGGCCAAGGGCGAGATCCGCGAAATCGCCGCCGCCGCCGACCCGGCTACCCGCACGTATGAGGTCAGGATCGGCTTAGGGCCTACCGATGCGCGGGTGCGCCTAGGCATGAGCGCGACGGTGGAATTGCCTCCGGCTTCGGCCGATAGCGCCCTAGTGCCTTTGGCCGCGGTTTTCAGCTCACCGCAACAGCCCGCGCTGTCGCAAGTTTGGCTGGTTGACGAAACCGAACATACGGTGCATGCGACCGAGGTGCGCTTGGGGGCGGCGGCCGAGCGCGAGCGCGTGGCGGTATCCGGCTTGCACGGCGGTCAATTGATAGTCGCCGCCGGCGCGCATTATGTGGCCGAAGGGCAAACCGTGCGCTACGACGCAACGGGCGCGGCGGCGGAATGAGCCGGTTTAATCTCAGTGTTTGGGCCTTGCGGCGGCGGGAACTGACCGGCTTTTTGCTGTGTTTGTTGTTATTGGGCGGATGCTTGGCCTATACGCAATTGGGGCAACATGAAGACCCCGATTTCACCATCCGCATGATGGTGGTGCGCACCTTATATCCCGGCGCCGGCGCGGCGGAGGTAGAACTGCAATTGACCGACCGGTTGGAGAAAAAGCTGCAGGAATTGCCGCAGCTGGATTTTATCCGAAGTTACAGCATGGACGGCGAGTCGGTAATCTTCGTCTCCTTGCGCGAGGATTCACGCCGCGCCGATGTGGAGGGGCTTTGGTATCAAGTGCGCAAGCGCTTGGCGGATATTCGGCATACCTTGCCGGCGGGGGCTTTAGGCCCTTTTTTTAACGACGATTTCGGGGACACTTATACCGCGATCTATGCGCTGAGCGGCGACGGTTTTAGTTACGCCGAGCTGAAACGGCAAGCCGATTTGGCGCGATTGATACTATTGCGCCTGCCTAACGTACGCAAGGTCGATTTGTTCGGCGAGCAAGCGGAGAAGATTTATCTGGAATTTTCCGACCGTAAGTTAGCGGAAATGAAATTGGACCCGCGGCAAGTGGCCGCCGAGCTGCAAGCGCAAAACGCCTTGACGCCGGCCGGCGGCATCGACGGCATGCATGACAGCCTGCCGTTACGAGTAAACGGTGCGTTCCGCTCGCTGGCGGAAGTGCAAAATATAAGATTGCGCGTCAATGACCGGGACTTGCGCTTGGGCGATTTGGCGCGGGTTTACCGCGGTTACGCCGACCCGCCGCAATTTAAAATGCGCTATCAGGGCCGGGACGCGGTCGGCGTGGGCGTCATCATGCGCAAGCATGGGGATGTGCTGGCCTTGGGCCGGGAGTTGGCGGCGGCGGCGCGTGATATCGAACGCGAACTGCCGGCCGGCGTGTTGCTGGATCAAGTCGCTAATCAAGCGCGGGTGGTCAAGTATTTGGTCAACGACTTTTTGCATACCTTTTTGGAAGCGCTGGCGGTGGTATTGGCGGTCAGCGTCTTAAGCCTGGGCGTGCGCGCTAGCGCCATCGTGGCGCTGGTGGTGCCGCTGGTGCTGGCCGCCACCTTATTGTTTATGTGGGCTCTAGGCATCGAAATACATCGCGTCTCTCTCGGAGCCTTGATTTTGGGCTTAGGGCTATTGGTCGATGATGCGATTATCGCCATTGAAATCATGGCGCGCAAGTTGGACGAGGGCTGGGAGAAAATGCAAGCGGCTACCCATGCCTATCAAATCACCGCCGTACCGATGCTGACCGGAACCTTGATCAGCATCGCCGGTTTTTTGCCGGTCGGCCTGGCGCGCTCGCAGTCCGGCGAGTACACGGAAGCGATTTTTCAAGTAACCGGTATTTCCCTGCTGGCCTCTTGGGTGTGCGCGGTGATTTTTACGCCCTATTTGGGGTATCTCATTTTACCCGTTCATCCCTCCGGCCGGCGGCATGACGGTTTCGACAGCCCATTCTACCGCCGGCTGCGCCTTTGGGTTGATTGGTGTTTGCGTTACCGGGGGCGGGTTATCGCCGCCACCGGCCTCATGTTTGCGCTTGGCGTTTGGGCCTTGCTGGTCACGCCGAAGCAGTTTTTTCCGGCTTCCAACCGTCCTGAATTCTTGGTGGATTTGTGGCTGCCGGAACAAAGCGCCTTCACCGAGACCGAGGCCGCCGCCCGCCGCCTGGAGGCTGTGCTGGCGCGCGATCCCGACGTAGTCAATTACACGGCGTATATCGGCGGCGGCACGCCGCGCTTTTTCATGTTGATCACGCAACATTTATTTCACCGCAATTTGGCCGAGTTCGTGGTGCTGACCCCTGACAGCGAGGCTAGAGAGCGCGTCATGCACCGCCTGCGCCGCGTGCTGGACGATGAATTTCCCAATCTGCGCGGCCGTTGCTTGCGTTTAAGCGTCGGGCCGCCGGTGGAGTATCCGCTGCTGTTCCGGGTGATCGGCCCGGACGCCGGGCGGGTGCGGGAAATCGTGGAGCAAGTAAAGGACGTGATGCGCCGGCATCCGGCGGTATTGGACGTCAACGACGATTGGAGCCAGCGGCGGCCGGTGGCGCGCTTGGAATTGGATCAATCGCGGGTCCGCGCCCTGGGCGTCAGCTCGCAGGGCGTGAGCGCCGCCTTGCAAGCCCATTATTCCGGAATGCCTCTGGCGCAATGGCGCGATGGCGATCAATTGATCGATATCGTGTGGCGCGCCGCGGCGGAAGAACGCGGCGCGGCGGAGAACTTGCCCAATATCTTATTGCCTTCCGCCAGCGGCGCGGCGCTGCCCTTGGCGCAAATTGCGAAAATCCGGATTGATTTCGAGGATAGTTTGCGTTGGCGGCGCAACGGCCTGCCGACGATTTCGGCGCGGGCGGACGTCAAGGACGGCTATCAGCCGCCGGACGTGGCGGCGGAAATCGACGCCGGGTTGCGGGACATTCGAAACAGCTTGCCGCTGGGATACGCGGTGGAAGTCGGCGCGGAGAAAGAAGATAACGACAACGCCCAGGCTTCGATTTTGGTCTGGATTCCGTTGGTGGTGGCGGTGACGCTGGTGTTGCTGATGCTGCATTTGCATAATCTGTCGCGCACCTGTCTGGTGTTTTTGACCGCGCCGCTGGGCGTCATCGGAGCCGGCTTCGCCTTGCTGCTGTTCCGCATGTCCTTCGGTTTCGTGGCCTTGTTGGGCATCATCGCCTTGGCCGGGATTATCATGCGCAATTCGGTGATTTTAGTGGCGCAGATCGAGCAAGATGAAAAAGACGGCTTGCCCACTTGGCAGGCCATCGTCGAATCCACGGTCAGGCGGTTCCGGCCTATCGTATTGACGGCGGCGGCGGCGATATTGGCCATGATTCCCTTGTCGTTTAACGATTTTTTCGGGCCGCAAGCGGTGGTGATCATGGGCGGCTTGACGGTAGCCACGCTATTGACGGTGTTCTTTTTGCCGGCCTTGTACGCGGCGTGGTTTCGCGTGCCGCCGCCGGCGAACCGCGATAAGAGGCAAGATTAGCATGCGGCGCTGGCAAGGATTTTATCTGGCCGTTTGCCTAGTCGGCGGCTGCACGCCGACTAGGGTCGAGCCGCCCGCCGCGCCGGCGGCCCCGGCGCAATGGCGCAACGCCATGCCGGAGCCCGCGGACGATCAACAGGTGTTGCGCGAATGGTGGCGCGGCTTCGCCGACCCGCTGCTGGACGATTTGATCGCCGAAGCCTTGCGCGCCAATTTAGACTTGCGCATCGCCGCCGCGCGGGTGCGCGAGGCCAGCGCCGGTTTGGCGCTGGCCAATTCAATTCTGTATCCGAGCCTGGATTTCGGCGTCGGCGGCGGCGAGGAAAAACGCATTGATCGCATCATTCCGTTGCCGGGGCCAACCGGCGTGAAATTGACCACCCCGGCGGTGGACGCGGTCAATGTGGGCCTGAATTTTAGGTGGGAAACGGATGTGTTCGGCGTCAACCGCCTGACCGCCGAGGCTTACGCGGCGCAACTTCAGGCTTCCGAAGCCGGCCGCCGAGCGCTGCGCGCCGGTTTGTTGGCGCAGGTGGCCGGCCATTATCTGGAATTGCGCGGCGCGCAGCGGCGTTTGACGGTGTTACGCCAAGGCATAGACTTGCAACGGCGGCGCTTGCGGGCGATGCAAGCGTTTTACGCCGCCGGCCTGTTGAATCAGGCCGACGTGGCGCGGCAAGCGGCATTATTGCAAGTTTGGGAAAGCAATCAACCGGGACTGGAGCGGCAAATAGCCGCCTTGACTCAGGGCTTGGGCGTGCTGTTGGGCAAACGGTCGGATTACTTGCCGCCATTATTGGACGCGGCCCCGGCGCCGGGGACCGGCTTGCCCAAGCTGCCGTCGTTGTTTCCGGCCACCGTATTGGAATCGCGTCCGGATTTGCAACTGGCGCGCGCCGAAGTGGAAATGGCGGCGGCCAATTTGGGGGTAGCCAAGGGAGATTGGTGGCCAAAATTCAATTTAGCCGCCAGCGGCGGCTTGGGTGCATTGGCTTTGGCCGGTTTTCCGGGCATCGTCGAAGGGGTTTACACCTTGGGCGCGGGCATTAGCGCGCCCTTATTCAACGCGGGCCGCATCAGCGCGCGCATCACGGCGGCCGATGCGCGTCTGGAGCAAGCGGCGCTGGCTTATGAAAATGCATTTCTGGCCGCGTTGGCGGAAACGGAAACCGCCTATGCCGCGCACGCCAGTGCAAAAAACGCCAATCAGCAAATCGACGCCGCCCGGAACCAAGCGGAACGCGCGCAGCGCCAACGCGAAGTCTTGTTCAGGCAAGGGGCGGCTAATTGGCTGGAGGTGTTGGAAGCGGAACAAAACAAGTTATTGTTGGCGGACGAAGCCAGTAAAAGCTTGACCGCGCTGCAATTGTCCTTGGTGGGCTTATACCGCGCCTTCGGTGGAGGCTGGCCGGCGGAGGATGGATAACCCCCCGCGCCGCGGGATGTTTGGTGGTGGATGCCGCGCAAGACCGGTTATATTCATAATCCCCCCGCGCCGCGGAGGTTGATTATCCCAGCCGCCGATGCCGATATTGAACTGACGTTTTTTGGCCGGGTCTTAAATTTTATCCAGGCTTTAGGCGGCTAAAAGCATTAAATCCCGGCCTGCCTTGCCAAGAAACGCTTTAATAGCGTACTATCCCGTCCGCCTTACCATCACTATGGAACATAACAATGCTGACAATAACTAAATTTAATAATTACAAAGCGGTCTTGTTTTTAACGCTGGCCGGCATGGCGTTTTACCGTCCGCTGTTCGCGCAAACCGCCGACGCGCAACAGGGTCACGAAGGCCACCATCAAGAAGGGAAGAAACTCGACTGGCCTGGCGTTTATCAAGGTTTTACGCCGTGCGCGGATTGCGCGGGCGTGAAAACCTCGCTGGCTTTGAACAGTAACAATAGCAGCTATCAACTGATTACTATGTTCGCCGGAAAATCAGAGCGCGAATACGTCGAAAAAGGCAAGTACGAACTCAGCGATAAAAACAACGTCATCCTATTGACGCCTAAGAACGGCGGCAAGCCGCATTACTATCAAATCGGCGAAAATAGCCTGACCCAGCTTGACGACAAAGGCAATGCTTTCACAGGCAAGGGCGCCGAGCGTTATGTATTGCGCCGTATTGACGTTACGGAAGCCGGGCCGAAGCATGCGCATTAAGCCTTAACGGCGAATCGTTTTTGCATTGATTATTCTCTTTCACCTCTGGGCGCGGCGGCGGCGTCGTTTATCAAGACTTGTACATTCGCCCCGGTCAAAGTCAACAAAAATGCTTCCAAGTAGTCAAGTTCGGTTTCGGTCAAGCCCAGCGGCTTGATCTTTGGCGACAGGTTTTCGTTCGGCGCGCCGCCTTGGTTGTAGAAACGCAATACTTCTTTCAGGCTAGGGATGGAACCGTCGTGCATGTAGGGGGCGGTGAGGGCGACGTTGCGCAGGGTAGGGGTTTTGTAGGCCCAGCGATCGGCCGGATTTTGGCTGATTTCATAGTAGCCGAGATCGTTGGGCTTGGCGGGATTAAGCGCGCGCCACAGTTCCGGGCTGATTTCCGCCGCTTGCCCCGGAACCAGGGTCACTTGCGGCGGCGGGTTGCCTTGCATGGCGGCGCGGTAGCCTATGCCGGTGTTGTGGCGTTGCTGGTCGCTGAACAGGGCGTGGTCTGCTTTGATAGTATGGCAGGCGGCGCAGCCGGCCCGGCCTATGAATAATGCAAATCCGCGTTGCGCCTCAGGGCTGATGGCCTCGGTTTGGCCTCGGAAATACCATAGGTCAAACGGAGAGCCGGCGGCGTTTAGGCTGCGTTGATAGCTGGCGAGCGCTTGCCCCAGGGTCAGCATGTCGGCGGGCTTGCCGAAGGCTAGTTGGAATAGTTTGCGGTATTCGGGTTGCCGGTTGATGTTGTCCAACACAAAGCCGATGGAGGGATTGCCCATTTCGTTGGCCGCCAGCAGCGGCCCCCAGGCTTGTTGCTCCAGGGTATGTTCGCGTCCGTCGTGGAATAGCAGTTCGGCTTGGCCTACATTGAACAAGGTAGGGCTGTTGCGGCGCACGCTACGGCCTTCGACGCCGACGGCGGTGGCCATTTCATTATTGGCGTAGCCTTGTTCCGGCACGTGGCAAATGGCGCAGGATACGGTTTGGTTGAAAGACAAGCGGCGGTCGAAGAATAGACGGCGGCCCAGGGCGATTTTGGCGGCGGTGATCGGGTTGTCATTTGGGAAGGTCAGGCGCGGCAAACCAAGCGGCGGTTGTTGCGCATTGCGCAGCAAGTAGCCGAGGTCGGCGTGGCCGGCGCTGGCGGCCGGCGCGGCCGGCGTTTCGCCGGCTAGGGTGACTATGTCGTTATACAGGGTATCGACATGCAGGAAGTCGGTGCTGTAGATGTTGCGGATGCGGCGCTCGGCGTCGATGAGATAGACGCGCAGCAGGTGTTGATACGTTCCGGTGAAGCGGCCTTGTGCATCGTAAACCGGGGTGACCGGTTGGTTGTAGGCGTCGAGCACGTTTTGCAGTTCGCTTTCGGATTGGGTGGTCAAAAAACGCCAGTCCACCGGTTGCGGGCTGATGCTGGCGGCGTATTGTTTCAGTATTTGCGGTGTGTCGTAGCGCGGGCTGAAACTCAGCGTCAAAAAGCGCACTTGATTTTTGAGGTCCGCGCGCTCGGCCAGACGCAGACTGAGTTTGTGCAGCACGTGGGTGGCCAGCGGGCAGCCGTTGACATCGCCGCAACTGGTGTAAATAAAGTTGAGCAAGGTGATTTTGCCTTGCATCAGCTCTTTTAAGCGGGCGGTTTGGTTGTCGCTGGTCAGCACTTGGCCGTCGGCGGCGGAGCCTAGGACCTGCAGCCGGTAAGCGCCGGCATGGGCGGGCTGGTAGATGAGCGGGGCGTAGCCGGGCGCGGGCGGCGCGGCGGGGTTGGGTTCGGCCCCGGCGCGCGCCAGCCAAAGATGCAGGCAAATCGCCGCCAGCGGGCGGATTTTTAATGGGAACATAAAACCACCGGGAGCGGACGGCGTCGGGCGCGTGGCCGCGCCCGACGAAGCAGTGTTGCCGTTCAAGCTTATTTGGGCGGATTCAAGCCATACAGGCTATAAGCGCCGAATCGCATTTGGTGCGCGCGGCCCAGTTTGGCTTGGGTGAAGTCGATGGCGAATTGTTGGGTTAGCTCTTTGCCGTCCCAGTGGTAGGCCTTGAAGAATTGCTCGTTGTCCGCGCCTTTTTTATCCCAATTGGCCAGCAGGGACGAGGTGTAATACAGGCGCTTGCCGTCCCAGCTGGATGAGACCATGTTGACTTGCGCGCCGATTTTTTGCTCGTAGGTTTGATGCGGATGAAACGGATCGCTGATGTCGAAGGCCCGGGTTTTGCCGTCCATGAAGGTGTTGACCCACAGGGTATTGTCGTCGCTGGAGATGGATATATCCACCGGCAACGGCACTTGGCTGGGAACGCCGATGTCGGCCACCGCTTGCGCTTGCCATGCTTTGTTCGCGTCCAGGTAGACCAGCCAGATTTTGGAGGTCAGGGCGGTGCTGGTGAAGCAGTAATTATGTTGCGGGTTCCAGGCGCAGCGGATTTCCAGCGGCGCGCCGGGTACGTCGAATATCTTTTTCGGTTGCTTGGTTTGTAAATCCCATTGCACCACGGTGTTGCCGAAGCGTTGCATCGCCGCCGGGTCGGCCAGCATTTTGCCGAAGTCCATCATGTAATTGGACCAGCCGGTGAAGGCAGAAGTCAGCAGCAGGTTTTGCCGCGGCAGGGCGCGCACGTCGTAATTGTAGCCGTCGGCGAATTGGCCGCTTTTGACCGCGCCTTGCAAGTTGTCGGCGGTCGGTTGCCAGTAGGTGGCGATGTAGTCGCCGTTGTTATTGTATTCCACCGTGGCGGTGCGGCCGCCGTGGTCGCGGTTATTGGACAGGCCGGTAATCAGCATGCGGCCGGGCAGGGCGTAAAAGCTGTGCGGGCCGACCACGCCGCCGCTTTTGGCGCTGAAGTCGGTAATGGTTTTTAATAAGGCGGGATGCGCCGGGTCGGTATGCACGTCGAAGACGAAGATTTTGTTGGTGTCGAGGCCGCCGGCCCATAGAAATTTGCGGTCGTCGGTGAAGTCGGCATGATGCGCTTCGTTGCGGCCGCCGACAGACAGGCTGTGCACCACTTTGCCGTATTGCGCGGATTTGGGATTGACGTCTATGGTGACCAGTTTGTCTTGTTCGTCGCCGACGCCTTCCGCGCCCAAGGTCCAGACGTAGACAAAGTCTTCCTGGCCGGTGATTTTGGCCATGTAGGGCGAGGCGCAGGTTTCGTCGGCCTGAACAGCCGGCGCGGCGGCGAGCAGGCTTAGGATAAGCAGGCTGCCAAGACGGAATGGGCGGCTTGCGGTGTTTTGGTGTTGTAGCATAATTCCCCCGGTTTTATTTTAGTTGACCGGTCGTCTAGGCAACCGGCCTGAAAAAAGCCCTCAACGGGCGTTTGCCGCCGCCGCGCGCTTGGAAGTCCTTTCTCTTGGCGCGCGGCGGCGGCGATGTTTCAGCGCCGCGCGGCGGCGGCGCTGAAAAAGTTGTCTAGCAGTTCCCGGCGGCAGGTTTGCAGCGGGGCTGTCGATTGTTCGATTTTCATGCGCAATAATGCGCCTTGCCAGCTATTTAATAATAAATCAGCCATGTCGCGCGCGGCTTTGTCGCTTCTCGCCACGCCGCGTTGTTGGCCGCGTTCCAGCGCGGTTTGTTGCAGGTCGCGGTAGCGGTTGACCGCATCGGCTAGCGCGGCGCGGCAGATTGGGTTGGCGCCGCCTATCTCGGCCATTAGATTGCCGAGCAGGCAGCCGCCGGTATAGCCGTTTTGTTCGATGGCGGCGATGAGTTCGTCGTAGTAGCGGCGCAAGGCGGTGAGGCCGTCGTCATCCGGCTGGTTTAGCAAATCGCTCAAGCGTTGCACATAGGGGTCTATGTAATGGCCGATGACGGCCACCGCGTAATGTTCCTTGCTCTCAAAATAGCTGTAAAACGAGCCCTTGGGTATTTGCACCGCGTCCAGTATCTCTTTTAAACCGCTGGCGTGGTAGCCTTTGTTCAGCAATAACTCTACCCCTTGGTCGAGCAAGCGCTGTTTTTTTTGCTGTTTGGCGGTAAGGACGGCTGACATGAGATTATTATATGACCGGTCGTCTTTGGAGTCAAGCTCTGTTTTTTATGGTTTGCCGGGACATTCGCGCTAGTACGCAGGAGCTTGTTGGCGTTAATTCGGCCTTGGCGGCCGGCTTCGGCCGCCAAGGCCGCTGACCTAGACAATCCCTTGCGTCGGCACCCGATTATTCCTGCAATCCTGCTAAATGACGCCCCCCGATTAAATAACTATCAATTTTTCCCAAATACATCATCTAAACTTGTAGCATCTAATTCCCGATCAAACCATGTCTCAATCTGGCCGATACTGGCGTTGGCGATTTTAGTTTCAATTTCCGTCGGCAATGATCCAAAGCGTCTAAATAGCCGCCGTTTTAGCAGAGTGGCTTCACCTTCAGCTTTCCCTTCC
>CAIYSZ010000052.1 GCA_903928965.1 uncultured Pseudomonadota bacterium | reverse complement strand
CGGCATGGTGCCGTTCAAGGACGTGTTTCTGGGGCGGGAGAAGTTGGGGTTTAACCGCGCCGCCAGCAGCCAGCGTTGCGTGCGCGCCGGGGGCAAGCATAACGATTTGGAGAACGTGGGTTATACCGCGCGGCATCATACTTTTTTTGAAATGCTGGGTAATTTCAGCTTCGGCGATTATTTTAAGTGCGACGCGATAACTTTCGCCTGGGAGTTTTTGACGGTGGAACTGGGCATTCCGTCGGAACGCTTGTGGGTGACGGTGTTCGACGAGGATATGGAGGCGGAGTCGATTTGGCTGGACGAGCTGAAGGTGGACCCGGCCCGTTTTTCGCGCATTGGGGCCAAGGATAATTTTTGGTCCATGGGCGACGTCGGCCCGTGCGGCCCGTGCACCGAGATTTTTTACGACCACGGCGAGCAGGTGGCCGGCGGCCCGCCGGGCAGCCCGGATGAGGACGGCGACCGTTACATTGAGATTTGGAATTTGGTGTTCATGCAGTTTGAACGCGACAAAGACGGCAACTTGACGCCGCTGCCCGCGCCGTCGGTGGACACCGGCATGGGTTTGGAGCGGATTGCGGCGGTGTTGCAAGGGGTGCATAGCAATTACGACATTGATTTGTTTAAACACATCGTCGGCGCGGCCGCCGAGTTGGCCGGGGTTACCGATTTAAGCAATAGTTCGTTGCGGGTGATTGCCGACCATATCCGGTCTTGCGCGTTTTTGATTGCGGACGGAGTGCTGCCGAGCAACGAGGGGCGCGGTTATGTGTTGCGGCGGATTATTCGCCGCGCTATTCGGCACGGTTACCGCCTGGGCATTAACGATACCTTTTTCTATAAATTGGTTGCGCCGTTGGCGGCCGAGATGGGCGCGGCTTATCCGGAGTTGGTGCAGGCGCAGTCTCAAGTGGAGCGGGTGCTGAAAAAAGAAGAACAGCGCTTCGCCGAAACGCTGGAGCAGGGCATGAAGGTGCTGGAGGCTTGCGCGGCCAAGTTGGAGGGTAAGGAAATTCCGGGCGACGTGGTGTTTTTGTTGTACGACACCTATGGTTTTCCGGTGGATTTGACCGCCGATTTCGCCCGCGAGCAGGGTTTGAGCGTGGATTACGCCGGTTTTGAGACGGAAATGCAGGCGCAACGGGAGCGGGCGCGCGCCGGCGGAAATTTCGCCGCCGATTATGATCAGGATATCAAGCACGACAGTCGCACCGAGTTTACCGGTTACGAGGAGTTGCACACCGAGGCGCAAGTATTGGCTTTGTTTTATCAAGGCCAGGCGGTGGCTGAATTGGCCGAGGGGCAGGAGGGCGTGGCTTTGTTGGATCGCTCGCCGTTTTATGCCGAGTCAGGCGGTCAGGCGGGAGACGTGGGCGAATTGCAGACCGAGGATGCATCTTTTGCGGTGAGCGATACCCAGAAGCAAGGCGGGCAATTATTTCTGCACAAGGGTAAGGTGACCCGCGGCGAGCTGCGGGTGGGGGCCGCGGCGCGGGCGGCGGTGGACGCCGCCACGCGGCAGGCGACGGCGTGTAACCATACCGCGACGCATTTGTTGCATGCGGCTTTGCGCCGGGTGTTGGGCGAACACGTGGCGCAAAAAGGTTCGCAGGTGACGCCGGAGCGTTTACGTTTTGATTTTTCGCATTTCGAGCCGATGACTGCCGAGCAATTGGCCGAGGTGGAGCGCATCGTCAATGCGCAAATCCGTTTGAATCAGCCGGTGGCCGCCAATGTGATGGCGAAGGACGATGCGGTGAAGGCCGGGGCGATGGCTTTGTTCGGCGAGAAATACGGCGACGAGGTGCGGGTGTTGACCATAGGCGATTTTTCTATTGAGCTGTGCGGCGGCACGCATGTGTCGCGCGCCGGCGATATCGGTTTGTTTAAGATTGTCGGCGAGACCGGGGTGGCCGCCGGCGTTCGGCGGGTTGAGGCGGTCAGCGGCGCGGGGGCGCTGGAGTGGCTGGCGCAACGCGAGGCGGCGTTGAGCGGCATCGCCGGGTTGTTGAAAACCTCTACCGAGCATAGTTTGGATAAGGTGAAGCAATTACTGGACAAAAACCGGCAGTTGGAGAAGGATTTAGAGAAATTGCAGGCCAAGTTGGCTAGTTCCGCCGGCGATGAGTTGACGGCGCAAGCGGTGGACGTGGGTGGCGTGAAGGTGTTGGCGGCGCGGTTGGAGAACGTGGACCCGAAATCCATGCGCGATTTGGCCGACCAGTTGAAAAATAAATTGGGTTCCTCGGCGTTGTTGCTGGCGGCGGTCAGCGGGGACAAGGTGAGTTTGACCGCCAGCGTGTCCAAGGATGTGATGGACAGGGTGAAGGCGGGCGATTTGGTCAATTTCGCCGCGCAGCAGGTTGGCGGCAAGGGCGGCGGCAGGCCGGATTTTGCGCAGGCCGGCGGTTCCGATCCTTCCGGGTTGGCCGAGGCGTTGCGGCAAACGCCGGATTGGGTGCGCGAGCGCTTGCAGGGTTAGGACAGGTTTTTTTTTCGGTAGCGGACTGGAGTTTTTAAACTAGATGGCATTGTATGTGTATAAATTCGGCGGCACGTCGGTAGGCACGGCCGAGCGAATTAAGGCGGTGGCCGAGCGGGTGAAAAAATCCCATGATAATGGCAACCAGATCGTGGTAGTGGTGTCGGCGATGAGCGGGGAGACTAACCGTTTGGTGGCGCTGGCCAAGGAGATGCAGGTGCAGCCTACCGACCGCGAAATGGATGTGTTGCTGTCCACCGGCGAGCAGGTGACGATTAGTTTGCTGTGCATGGCCTTGCATAATTTAGGTTGCGGGGCGAGTTCCTATACCGGCGCGCAGGTGCGGATTTTGACCGATAGCAGCCATACCAAGGCGCGCATCCGCGAGATTGAGGATGCTAGAATCCGCGCCGATTTGTCCGCGGGCAAGGTGGTGGTGGTGGCCGGCTTTCAGGGCGTGGACGAGCACGGCAATATTACGACCCTGGGCCGCGGCGGTTCGGACACCACGGCGGTGGCCTTGGCGGCGGCGTTGGGCGCGGACGAGTGTTTGATTTATACCGACGTGGACGGGGTGTATACCACCGACCCGCGGGTGGCGCCCAAGGCGCGGCGCTTGGCAAAAATCACGTTCGAGGAGATGCTGGAGATGGCTAGTCTGGGCTCGAAGGTGTTGCAGATTCGTTCCGTGGAGTTCGCCGGCAAATATAATGTCGCGCTGCGCGTGTTGTCTTCGTTTAGCGACGGCGAGGGCACTTTGATTACCTATGAGGATAGTGAGATGGAAAAAGCGTTGATTTCAGGCATTGCCTTTAATCGTGACGAAGCTAAATTGACGATTACCGGGGTGCCGGATTTGCCGGGCGTGGCGTCGAAAATATTGGGGCCGGTGGCGGCGGAAAATATTGAGGTGGATATGATCGTGCAAAACGTTGGCGAGAACGGCATGACCGATTTCACGTTTACCGTG
>CAIYSZ010000051.1 GCA_903928965.1 uncultured Pseudomonadota bacterium | reverse complement strand
CTGGACGGCGTGATCAACGCCGACACCTAGAAAAACCAACGCCGGCGCCAAGAGTTCATGTTTCCCGACGCCCTGAGCCGCGCCGAAACCGAGGCGGTCACCGCGTTCGGCCTGCTTGACGGCCAAATCTGCGAAATCACTATCGCCCCGGTGCTGGCCCCGTTGACCATAGGTTGGGTCGGCGTGGTGATGCCGATTAATCAACCCTTGATCGACGGTTTTCTGCACTTCTCCAGCACGCCGCCGGATATTGCGCTGGCCATTTATCAAGACAACGATTTGCGCATTCTGACCGGCACATTCATGTATACCGCTTCGTTGAGCGAAAACCCAGGCCTGAGCGCCGAGGCCTTATCCCAATACCAACAACCCAGGCTGGACAGCGGCGGCAAGGCCATGATTCTGATCCGGCCGCTGACCGCCGCCAGCGCCCATCAAGCGGTGTACACGCTGATCAGCATAGAATTGGATTACGCCATGCGCCGGTTTAATCTATTGCTATTGATACTGCTAGGATTGCTGCTGCTGGCTTTGTTGGCGGCGCTGATCGGCGGCTACGCCTTGGCGGTGAATTTGACGCAACCGTTGCGCAAGCTGGCGCAAATCAGCGGCCGCATGCTGCAAGGCGACGCGCCGCCGTTGCCGGTGGAGCGCGACGACGAAATCGGCCGCCTGGCCGAAACCTTTAACCGCGCCAGCCGCATCGCCGCCGAAATCAGCGAACTGAAGGAGCAAGACCAATTGCGCCGCGAACTGGTGGCCGACGTGTCGCACGACTTGCGCTCGCCCTTGGCGGCCTTGCACGGCTATCTGGAGACCATGCAATTAAAGGCCAACCAATATAGGGAAGACGAGCGCGACCGCTTTTTGGCCGCCGCCGTCAGCCAAAGCGCCAAATTGGGCAAACTGGCGGAGCAATTATTCGCTCTGGCCAGATTGGAATGCCAGGATATGGAATTGCATCCGGAGGACTTCAATATTCAGGAATTACTGCAAGACATTGCGCTAAAGTTTGAATTACCGGCGCGGCAAAAGCATTTGCGCCTTTCTCAGGACTACGGCCAAGATTTGCCGTTGGCGCGGGCCGATATCGGGCTGATCGAACGCTTATTGACCAACTTGCTGGACAACGCCATCCGGCATTCGCCGCTAGGCGGCGAAATCCGCATCGCTTGCGAATTAAGGCAAAACCGGCTGTGGGTTAGCCTCGCCGACCAGGGGCCCGGCATCGCTCCGGAATACTTGCCCAAACTGTTTGAGCGCGATTCGCCGCTCAGCCGCCAGGCGCGCGCGCATTCCGGCGGCCTGGGGCTGTTGATAGCCGCCCGCATCGCCGCGCTGCATGATTCGCGCATTCAAGTGGTCAGCAGCCTGGGCGGCGGAGCCGAGTTTACGTTTGATTTGCCGGTCGCGGCCGCCTAAAATGCTTCGTCGCCACTAGCGCGAATAGCCACGGGGAGGCAAAGGATATGCACACTTGGACGCACGGAATGATAGCCGCCTGCCTGTGCGCTTGGAGCGCCTGCGCGGGAGCCGACGCCGACGGCTTGGATTGGAGTCTGCGCGGATTGCTGGACCTGCGCTATCTCGACACCGGCGGCCAAGCCGCCGCCTTGAATGGCGGCCTGGGAAAATTCCGTTACAGCGGCGAACGCGTATTGGTCAATCAAGCCGCCTTGGTGGCGCAAGCGCGTTTAAATTGGGACTGGTCGGCCAGCGTAACGGGTAAATACGCTTACGCCCAGGATAACCCCATTGATTTTAGCGAAGCCTTGCTGCAATACCGGCCGGTCGGCGACTCGGCCTGGCGCTTAAGCGGCCGTTTCGGCGCTTTTCTGCCGCCGGTGTCGCTTGAAAATAGCGGTTTGGCCTGGAGCAGTCCTTATACCTTGAGCAATTCCGCCATTAACTCCTGGATAGGCGAGGAAGTGAAAGTCTTCGGCAGTGAATTGCAGTTAAATTATCAATTCGCGCCGGGAAATAAAATCGGCTTGTTCGCCGCCGGCTTCGGCAATAACGACACCGCCGGCGTCTTGTTGGCCTGGCGCGGCTGGGATTTGAGCGATTATGTCGCCGGCTTCGGCGACAGTTATCAAGTGCCAAAATCGGTGAATATCGCCGGTTTGTTTCCAAAACAAGCGGCGCAAACCCAACCGTTCAGCGAAGTCGACAACCAGCCGGGTTATTATGTAGGTTTTAATATCGAATCGTCGCAACGACTGAAATTGCGCGGCATGTTTTACGACAACCGCGGCAACCCCAGCGTGTCGCGCATGGGCCAATATTCCTGGCATACCCGTTTCGGCAATCTGGGGCTCAAACTTCAACTGCCGTGGAATTTTGAATTAATCGGCGAAAGCCTGCTAGGCGAAACGCAAATGGGCGCGGAGCGCGGCGGCTTGTTCGCGGTGGACACCACGTTTTGGGCGGAATCTCTGCTATTAAGCTGGGCTTACCGCCAGCACCGGCTGAGCGTGCGTTACGACGATTTCGGCGCTTCCGGCCATGATTATCTGCCGCAAGATCCAACCTCCGAAACCGGCCACGCCGTGACCTGCAATTATAATTTCACCTTTGCCGAGCATCACCAATTGAATTTGGAATTCAGCCAAATCGACAGCCAGCGCGCCAGCCGGGCTGAATTAGGTTTGACGCCGGGGCAAAATCAAACCCTGTGGCAAATCGCCTATCGCTTCTTTTTTTAATCGATCCCGCTGACACCGGCCGTTTTACATAAATTAGCTTCCCCCTAAGCCGGGATGCTTGGTCTTTTGTCATGGATTCACAAGCTGGGTTGTGGGCTGCCTAGTTGATGGGAACAGCTCCGCGAGAGGCCGTGAACGCGTCCATGGGGGCTTCGCCCGGGGCAATACTCGCGCCTAGCCTTCCCCGCCGCCAAGACCTCAAGTGCTTGGTCGCTTTAGAATTGTCCCGATTTAGATGGGTAGCCCCTAAATTGACTTGTCGCGCGCGATGCCCGTTAGAAAAAAAATTGCTTATTCATTTAAAAAAAGCTAATCTTTAGCACACGGGCTTAGGCAACTTATAAATTTAGCTTTGCCGTCACTTCGATTCAACCTCAAATTAGTCGGATGAAAATATGTTTAATAATTCTATCCTTGACGTTGCCATCGGCTTAAGCTTTTGCTTTGGCGCGGTGGCATTTCTGTCCAGCTCCGTGGTGGAAGCCTTGACGCATTTGTCTAAGCTAAGGGCGAACACCCTATTGCAGGGTGTTAAGCAAATACTCAATGATCCAAATTTTACCGGGCTGGCTAATCAGCTCTACAACCACGGCTTGGTTAATGCGCTTGGCGATGGCAAGGCGAACACCGAAAGCCAGCTCACGCACTTGCCGTCTTATATCGACCCCGCGCATTTCGCCCAGGCTTTAGTCTCCATCGCGCAAACGGCTACGCAAACCGCCCCGGGGACGGCCGGCACGACAACCGGCCGCGCCGAAATCGACGCTCTGCTATCGAATTTAGACCACACTATTCCGGACCCGCAACTGAATCAGGTGTTGCGGCATTTGGCATCCTCCGCCAAGGATTTGCAAGATTTTCAAACCCACGTCGCCGGCTGGTTCGACGCCAGCGTGCAGCGCATCGGCGGTGAATTTAAAAAACGTTACCAAATCTATGTTTTCATAGCCGCGTTTTTGATCGCCCTCGTTTTTAACGTTGACAGCGTACGCTTGTTTGACGTCTTATGGCATCACTCGGAAAACATCCAGGCGCTTGCCGTGCCCACGAAAGATAATCTCAATCTAAATAACATGATAGCCGATCTCCAGAAACTACCCATAGGCTGGAACGGCTGCTTTCTTTCCTTGAATCTGCTGCAACTGTCCGGTTGGACTAGCATCCTGGGCTGGTTTATTACCGCCTTCGCTTCCCTTTTCGGCTCCTCGTTCTGGTTTGGGCAAATGCAAAACCTCGTCAAACTAAAAGACTCGGCGAAACCCGCCGTTGTCAATAAAACCTAATTCCAATAACCCGCTATTTATTAACGGAGATTCCGCATGCCTATCCTAAAACTGAGGTCCTTTGGCCCCGCCGTAACCGCCTTGCAAAACGCTTTACAGGCGCAAGGTTTTGACCCTGGCGCCAACGACGGCGAATTCGGCCCCGCCACCGAAGCGGCGGTCAAAGCGTTTCAAACCAGTAAAAACCTGACAGCCGACGGCATAGCCGGCCCGGATACCTTGCACGCGCTCGGCCTGGACGCCGCGCCGGAACCGGCGGCTCCCGCGCCGATTCCGTTCGATCTAGCCAACATCACTCCGCAATTCGTGGCCGGAATTTTCCCCGCCGAAACCCCGCTAGTTAATATCGAAACGCATTTGCCGCATATCAAAGACGCCTTACAAAACAATGCACTGGCCGACAAAGTGCTAGTGTTGGTGGCGCTAGGCGCCATTCGCGCCGAAACCGCCGGCTTTAAACCGATAGACGAATTTAAATCCCGTTTCAATACCGACGAACCCGATGGAGAACCGTTCGGCTTATACGACAACCTGAAACGACTGGGCAACGGCCCGGCGCCGGATGGCGTCAACTTTAAGGGCCGCGGCTTCGTGCAACTGACAGGACGCTATAACTACATGCGCTACAGCCAGGAGCTAGGCCTGGGAACTCAATTGCTTGAGCAACCGGAACTGGCGAATGATCCAGAACTGGCCGCTAAAATTCTGGCCCAATTTTTAAAGGATCAAGAAGACGCCATCCGCGTGGCGGTGGCGAATAATGATCTGGCGACCGCTCGCAAGCTGGTTAACGGCGGCAGCCATGGATTGAGCGATTTCGAGGACACGTTTACCAGAGGCAACGCCTTGCTAGCCTAGGCCAACAAACGCATGACAACAATAATAATCTCTTTAATAAACTCATACGCCGCTAACAAAAGAAGACTATATGTCAATGACATGGTAAAGGCCCTGTGTTTACCAGGCCCTATGCTAGCCATCACGATATAGAGACTTGGTGTTAACGGCTTAAAAACAATAATAGGAGTATTCCGTGGCGACAAACACTTTAGCTTGCCGTTTAATCAAAGCCAGCCATCTAGCCTATGACATTAACGATGAAAGAATCGCCGATCAAGCCTTGGCGGACGAAAGCTACGAATCGGTTGGGGTGTTGCAATTTATCGATTGGAGCGACCCCGAAAAGTTTCTGCCTGAATCCGGCGCGTTAAGCGTGGCCAGAAAACTGCATTTGCTCCGCTTAATTCTAAATCACGACTTCCAAACCATTGCCGGCGACCATTCCAGCGCCGGCGGTTATGGCAATGCGCAATACCCCGAAGCCTTAGTAACAAACATATAGCAAATATATAAAATTAGGAAATAACCATGTCTACTCAAAACAAGAACTTTGTTTTTATAACCATGCTATTCACGGCCGCCGCTTGTACCACGCCGTTCCAAAAACAATATCAATCCGGTCTCGGCGGCAATCCGGGAAATAAATCATTTTCCTCTGTACACGACAAAACACAAAATTTAAGAACTCAGGAAAATTTTACCGGATTTGATCTGACTACAATCCACGCTATCGGGTGGACACCAAAAAAGTATCCAGAATAAAAGTATCTCATTAGCCGACTTGGCGGTTTT
>CAIYSZ010000050.1 GCA_903928965.1 uncultured Pseudomonadota bacterium | reverse complement strand
CTTCGGCGATTTGGATCAGGCCATCGATTATTACCAAAAAGCCTTAACCTTGCATGAAGCGCTAGGCCATAAAGAGGGTATGGCGGCTGATTGCGGCAAGCTGGGGATCGTGCATCAAATGCGTGACGACCCGGATAAAGCGCTGGAATATCATCATAAAGCCTTAACCCTGCATGAGGCCTTAGGCCGCAAGGCGGCCATGGCGGCCGGTTACGGCAATTTAGGCGTCGCCTATCAAACGCGCGGCGATTTATATAAAGCTATGGAGTTTTTCCAAACGGCGTTATCGCTGAACGAAGCGCTAGGGTATAAGGAGGGCATGGGCATTCAATACGGCAATTTAGGCAGCCTGAATAAACAAAAAGGCAATCATACCGAGGCTAGACGCTATTATTCGCTGGGTTTGGAGTTATTTCAGCAGCTAGGCAGCCCTAATGCACATATCGTGCAGACTTGGATGAATGAGTTGACCTAAGCTTCACGCAAGCCAACCAACCACCCCGCCATAGCCTGGGGTGGTTGGTTGGTTGGCTTTGGGTTTGGACCAGACTACGGTAAAGGATTTGAGAAATTACAACATCTCAAGGCGGTTCGTGCATAGGATTGTTGACACGCCATGGTCAGTAGTCTGCTGCGCACCAAGTGGGCGACCCAATGAATTGGTGCAGTCGTCTTCCGAAAATGACAACAAATAGCATTGTAATGTGGACAGCATGAAATTTTTGCGTTATGATTTCAATGGATTTTATAGCGTTTTATTTACGCTCAAGCCATCACTCGGAAAGAACCATGAAGCCGTTATTTTTTAATGCCAGTCAACTTGGGTTGACAGATGATTCCAAGGCCAGAACCAAAAAGCCTGCCTCAAAGGAAGCTATGAAGGCGGCGGCGTTGTTTGCTGGAATTTACAAAAGTAATAAATTCACGATTGATGAGGCGCATAGTGCTTTTGCTGGGGTTGCGCGTAAAAAATAATCGTTCACAAATAGTCAGATGGTTGTTAAAACAACAGCCAAGCTTAAATCTGTCCTTGATAACGAAAAATTAGATAGCCAACTCTTTTGTAACCTCTTCAAGAAGTGGAAGCTGTCCAAAGATGAACATGGTTGTTATCATTTTGGTAAAGATTCCGCTTATGTCACCCCTCTAATCAATGGCAATAAGTACATTTTACGCCATGTCCATTTAGTGCCTGTTCTCGACCTAACCCAACTGTCTTTATGGCAGAAAATATGGCGATTTAAGGGCAGAAAGACCAGTGATCGCGTCCTTATCTACGTCAAGGATAAAAAAGGCAATTTTTTGTTGATTTACATTTTATCCGAACCCGATGCCCACGAAGTGGCTCGGATGAAAACCCAACAGCATAGAGAAATCATGGAAGGTTTTGCGGCGGTTGCCGAAGCCTTTATTGACTACGGTTCCATTATAGCCTAACGAGGAAATGGGCAGTCGTGCCTACGGCTTTGGTTGGTTCTGTCGGTTGTACCGCTTCGGTTGTTTGGCACAGTACGCCAAACATCTGCAAGTCAGGATTGCTCAAAATCTCCGCCTGATTCAGACCTTGGGCGGTTTCATGGACGGAAGCCAAATTTTGATTAGGCGAATAAGTGAATAATTCGACACCAAGCAAATAATTTATATTGGCGTCTCTACATGCTGAATCCAGTCAATTCCGATTTACTAACAGACTGTGATTCCTGCTTTCAATGTTAGATTCCGAACTCCCCCATTTTTTCTTTGACGCTCCGCCAAGGCCTTAATGAATAGGTTGACTTAGGGTTTGAACCGACCCGACATGTAAACATGTTTTTTTTCTTAGGGCGTTATCGGCCCAAGTTTCAGCGAGTTTCCGGTAATAGTCGCCGCCACATTGTTTTGTTGATGCGCCGCCAGTTCATAGACCGCTCGCCATTGGGCGGTGTCCAACACTCTGAACGCCGCGAACACGGCTATTTGCGTGGTCGCCGGGTCGGTTTGGATGTTAAGGGCTTTGTTATCGCCGGGTTTAATGAAAAACTCCTGCTTTTTGAGCAATGCCGCGCCCAAAGTGGCGGAGTCCTTTTCAAAAAGGGTGAAAAAATCGGCTCCGGTAAATGCGGTTTGCTCTTTCAGTTCATAAATTCGCAGCAATACCGGGGCGGGTTTACCGCTCGCGTCCGGGTTGATGGACTCGTCGGCTTGAATGCGTAACATCAGCTGGGTTGGCGGCGGTGGCGGCGGAGCGGGCGGCGGCGGGGGATTGTCGGCGCAACCGGCCAATAACAGAAACAGTAGGGTGAATAATCCGTAGCGAAAAAAAGGCGTCATGCGAGGCGATTATAGTTAAGTAGAAGGTAAACTTTGCCAAGTATAAAGTGTAACGGGTCTAGCCGGCTATTACAATATGGATTCAGGTTATGACTTAAGATGGATTCAGGTTATGACTTAAGTTGGTTCATGCTGATTGCGCGGCTAGTCGGCGTTACCATGAAAGATAGCAGGCTATCGGTTGGCGGGTCAATGGCTAACACTAGGTATTCACCAATTGAGGATTGCGCCAGCTGCCGTGCGGCGCGATGAGCGCGTCAACTTGTTCAGGCCCCCAGCTGCCGGGCGGGTAGGGATATATCGGATGATGTGTTTTCAGAACGGGTTCGATCACCGCCCAGGCCGACTCAACCGCGTCTTCCCGTATGAAAAGCGAGCCGTCGCCGCTTATGGCGTCGCCCAATAATCGCTGGTATGGCGGCTCTTGCGAGGGTTGGTCATTCAGCAGATATAACTCGCGCGTGTCGCCGACGAACTCTTTACCCGCGCGCTTAACTCGCGCCGCGAGAGCGATGGCGGAATTGGGTGACAAACGGAAGCGCAGATAATTGGAGCGCCCGCTAACCGGCGCGGAATCGTCAAACAATCTTTGCGGCGGCGGTTTTAATTCCACGATAACTTCGGCGGCCGTGGTGGCCAAACATTTGCCGGAACGCAAATACCAGGGCACCCCCTCCCAGCGCCAGGAATCTATGAACAGCCGTAGGGCGCAAAAGGTCTCGACGTCGGAATCTTTTGCCACGCCGATTTCATTCAGGTAGCCCGTGTATTGGCCGCGCACGATATCGTCCGGGTGCAGGGCGCGCATGGCTTGGAATACTTTGGCTTTTTCATTGTGCACCGCGCCAAAGCCTTGATAAGCAGGCGGCTCCATGGCCAGTAGCGCAACAATCTGGAATAGATGGTTTTGCACCACGTCGCGCAGACAGCCGACGCTTTCGTAAAACGCGCCGCGGTCTTTCACCCCGAAATCCTCTGATAAGGTGATTTGTACGCTGGAGATGCAGTTTCGGTTCCAAATCGGCTCTAGGAAGGAATTGGCAAAGCGGAAATAGAGGATATTCATAATCGCCTCTTTTCCCAGATAGTGGTCGATTCGGTATATCGAGTCTTCAGGGAACGTCGACAGCGCGATGCGGTTGAGTTCTTGCGCGGAGGCTAGATCGCGTCCAAACGGCTTTTCAACGATCACGCGCCCTCCTTCGGTCAGGCCCGCGGCTGCCAGCCATTTCATCACCGTTGGGAACAGCGCCGGCGGGATGGCGAGGAAATAGGCCGGACGCCGGGCATTGCCCAGCGCCTGTTTTAGCGCGGTGAACGTGTTCAGGTCGTTGTAATCGCCGCCCACATAGTTGAGTAATGACGTAAGCCGGTCTAGGGCGTCAGGGTCTTCGATCTTGCCGAATTGCCCGCTTGATTGACGTATGCTGTCGCGCGCCTTTTGGCGCACCTGGGCCAAGTTCCACTTGGCCGAGGCGACGCCAATCACCGGTATATCCAGCGCGCCGCTCTTGAGC
This sequence comes from uncultured Pseudomonadota bacterium, assembly GCA_903928965.1. GTDB lineage: Bacteria > Pseudomonadota > Gammaproteobacteria > Methylococcales > Methylomonadaceae > Methylomonas. The sequence continues at coordinate 46,992 of CAIYSZ010000050.1, read as the reverse complement.
ATACCGTAAAGCGCGGGAAAGATCATCCGATGCGCCAGATCGCCGGTGACGCCGAAGATAACCAGCGCATCCGCGGGCGAGGCATGGGAGTGTAGACGATTTTGCATCATGGGACTCCTGGCTTGAGATGGAGAGTGATTCGATTAGGGTTACAGCTTACAGCAAATGATTTATGTGCGCTAGCAAACGTGGGCGCTTTCAAATCACCTTAGCAGCGTAATGCTAACACGTGATTCTTAAAAGGAACCTGAGGATGATGCGGAGTGATTTGGGCTTGCCATTTTTTGCTTATTCGCCTGATGCTAGCCATGCGTAATTTTTTCGTGGCAATGCGGGTTTATTACGGCTTAGATTGGCTTTCTGGCGCGGCGGTCAAGCGTAGGCGCTGGTTTTGACTGATTTTGGTTTGTTTCGGCGTTTTAAAAAACGCGGGATGGTGCCGAGGAGAGGACTTGAACCTCCACGAGCTTGCGCCCACTAGTACCTGAAACTAGCGTGTCTACCAATTTCACCACCTCGGCATTGCTTTATCAGCGGGATGAATTGAGCATTATAAATGGATAGATTTTACGTGTCAATTTTTTCCATGCGTTACGGCTTGGCTTTTTTAGGGGCAGTCCTCCTTGATCAGTTCTCCCGGATACGCTTTATAATCCGTTTTATCGGGCTCGCCGCAAGGTTTGACGTAGGTCTTCATGCATTCCACGTCGCGCATGTAGTTGCCGACATAAATTTGCAGGGTGGGGCCGCCGGGGAGCAGTTCGCCGTTTTTACAAACCGCCGATTGCGTGGGGCCCACGGCGATCAAGCTGCCGCCATGCAGGGTGCAGGCGGTGACCCATTGCAGTTCGTTGTCTTCCGGACAGATGGCGTTTTGCAGGCGAAAATCGTTTAGCTTGCCTTGCGGACGCTCCGAAGTCCACCAATAGCCGTAGCGGTTAGTGGTGTTGAAGTCGTCGAGATAGGGTCCGTCCGGGCCGTTCCACACGCGGTAAATGGTCATGTTTTGCAGCGGCCGTAGCAATACCGCGTCGGTCAGTCCGCCGGCGCCGGGTTCTCTGACCGCCAGATATAATGGGTTTTCCGTGTTGGATACGTAGACGTCTATGGGTTCCAGTACGTCTACTTTATCGCGCCAGGCGAGAGGGATGTAATTGAGTTTTTGCGGCAGATACGATTCACAGCCGGCTAGTCCGAGCCACAAAAGCAAAAACGGCATTCGGATTATGGATTGCATGCGCATGCGTGTTTTACCTGTCCCTAGTTATATTTTGGAAAAAATAGCAGTTTTTTCAATTAAATGCAAGTCTGCGGCGCGGCGGACGGATAAGGTTTAAGCCTTATCCGTTTACGGCTTACGCTTTACGGCTTACGCTTTACAGCATGGACATAATGGTTGCGCGCAGGTTTTCTTTTTGCGCTTCGTCCTCGATCAGGCGGCCGTAATGGTCGGTGACGTAGAACATGTCCTCGGCGCGGCTGCCTACGGTGGTGATTTTGGCGTCGTGCAATTGAATGCCCAGCTCGGTGAACGCCTTGCCGATAATCGACAACAGGCCGGCGCGGTCGGTGGTGATGAGTTCAATAATGGTATGCCGTTGTTGCGGGTCTTCTAAAAAGGTTATTTCGGTCGGGATGGGAAAATGCCGCGCCTGGCGTGAAATTTTATGAAAATTGCACGGGTTTTCCACCACGGTTTTATTGATCAGGCTTTGCCGCAAGGTGCTGGAGATGTGAATTTCCTGGTATAAATCGCGGATCGGCGCGCCGCTTTGCTGTAATACTTGAAAGCTGTTCAGCACATATTGGTCGGAAGTGGTGATTATGCGCGCATCGAGAATGCTGAGGCCTATTTGGTCCAGACAGGCCGTGCAAATCGAAAACAAACCGGTTTCATTGTGGGTGTAGACGAAAATTTCGGCGCTGCTGCGCTGGGTTTGCGGCCTTAGCAATACCAGGGGCAGGTCGGCTTCGCTGGAGGCGGCGATGGCGACGGTGTGCCAGGCGATTTCGTCGGCGGAATAGCGCAGAAAATAGTCTTCGCTGACATGCCGCCAGGCTTTGTCTATCGCGGCGTCGGATACGCCGAGTTTTTGTAATTCTTGCCGCGCTTCCTTGATGGTGTCGTCAATCCGCTCGGAACGGGCGATCGGGTTGTGCAAGCCGCGGTGCAAGGCGTTATGCGTGGAGATATAGAGTTCGCGCAGCAAGGTGTCCTTCCATGAATTCCATAGGCTGGGGTTGGTGGCGCGGATATCCGCCACCGTCAGCAGGTATAAATGGTTTAGGTTTTCGATGCTGCCGACTTGCAGCGCGAACTGGTAAATAATTTCCGGGTCGCTGATGTCTTTGCGCTGCGCGGTCATCGACAACAGCAGATGATGCTCCACCAGCCATGCTATCAGTTTGCGGTCGTGCAAGGGAATTTGATGTTGCAGGCAAAAGCGGGAGGCTATTTCGCAACCTAGCCTGGAGTGGTCGCCGCCGCGGCCTTTGGCGATGTCGTGAAACATGGCGGCGATATACAGAATTTCGGGTTTGGAGATCAGCAGAAATATTTTGCTGCAAAACGGCAGTTCGTGGGCGTGCTTGTCCAATGAAAACCGGCGCAGATTGCGGATCACGAATAGGGTGTGTTCATCCACGGTATAGATATGGAATAAATCATATTGCATGCGGGCCACGATATTGGCGAAGTCCGGCAAATAGGCCGGCAGTACGCCGTAGCGGTTCATGCGCTTGAGTTCATGGGTAATGCCGCGCGGTTGGCGCAAAATTTCAATGAATAGGCGATTGGCTTGGTGGTTTTCCCGGAACGCCTGGTCGATGAGCGCCAGATTGGCGCGGATCAGGCGCACGGTGTTGGCGCGTATGCCTTTCAGAGCGGGGGTGCGCTGCATCAGTAAAAAGATTTCCAGCAAGGCCAGCGGGCGTTGGCTGAACAGGTCCGAGCGGATTGACTCCAGATAACCGTCTATGGCTTGGAAATGCTCGTTGACCGGAACGGGTTGCAGGCTTTCTTGACTGCTGACTAAATTCTCGCTCAGTAATTGCAGCAGCATTTCATTCTGGCGTTCAATTTCCCCAACGGTTTTAAAGTAAAATTGCATGAAGCTTTCCACGTCCGGTTGGTTCGAGCCCATGAAATAGCCGAATTGTTGCGCCAAATCGCGTTGGTAATCGAACAGCAGGCGGTCTTCGCTGCGCTGGGTCAGAATGTGCAAGGCATAGCGGATGCGCCAGAGTATGTCGCGCGCGTTAATGAGATTGTCGTATTCGATTTGCGCCAGATATCCGTAATGAATCAGCTCGTATTCGCTTTCGGCGAGATAATGGCGTTTGAACAGCCAGGCGATGAGCTGTAAATCGCGCAGGCCGCCGGGGCCTTCCTTGATATTCGGTTCCAGGTTGTAAGCCGTGTCGTGGTGTTTTATATATCGGTGCTGTTGTTCTTCGATTTTGGCCGGGAAATACGCTTCCGACGGCCACAGCAGGGCGTGCCGCATCTGTTGTTGCAGGTTTTGAAAGCTGTCGGGCCGTCCGGCGATGAGGCGCATTTCCAGCAAGCTGGTGAAAATGGTTTGGTCTTGGCCGGCGGCTTCCAAGCATTCGCGCGGGGTGCGCACCGATTGGCCCGGTTTTAGGCCGATATCCCATAAAAAACGGCTGAAATGCGCCAAGTCGTCCTGACGGCGGATTTTAACGTCTTCTTCCGCTAGGATCAGAATATCGATATCCGAATGGGGAAACAGTTCGCCGCGCCCGTAACCGCCGGTGGCGATTAGGCAAACATCATCCGCCGGGCCGAGGAAATGCCGCCAGCAGCACAGCAGCAGGTGGTCCGTGAATTGCGATTTGGCGGCGAGTAAATGGTTGACCGGACGGTCGGCGCGAAAGCGCTGCTTCAGGGTTTGGTTTTGAATTTGAATCAGGCGCTTAAAGCCGGCCGCCGGATGGAGCTGGGCAAAGCAATTGTCCGCCGCCGCCGCTGGCATGGGGCGCGCGGCATTCACCGTTCTTCTCCGCGCAAGGTCAGAATCTCGTATCCGTCGTCGGTGACCAGAATGGTGTGCTCCCATTGCGCGGACAAGCTGCGGTCCTTGGTGACCGCGGTCCAGCCGTCGCCGAGGATTTTCATGTGCCGTTTACCCAGGTTGAGCATGGGTTCTATGGTGAAGATCATGCCCGGCAGTATCATGTCGCCTTCGCCGCGTTTGCCGTAGTGCAGCACGTTCGGCGCCTCGTGAAAATTCTTGCCTATGCCGTGGCCGCAAAACTCGCGTACCACCGCTAAATGATTTTTCTCGGCATGCGTTTGAATGGCGTGGCCGATGTCGCCGAAATACCCGCCCGGCTTGACTTCGGCTATGCCTAGGAATAAGGCTTCGTAGGTGGCGTCCACCAGGCGCTTGGCGGGCGGGCTAACCTCGCCGACGAGGAACATTTTGCTGGTGTCGCCGTGGTAGCCGTCCTTGATGACGGTAATGTCAAGGTTAACGATATCGCCGTTTTTCAGTTTTTTTTCGCTGGGTATGCCGTGGCAAATTTGGTGATTGATGGAGGTGCAGATCGATTTGGGGTATCCCCGGTAATTCAACGGCGCGGGAATGGCTTGTTGCACGTCTACCATGTAATCGTGGCAAATGCGATCAAGTTCTTCCGTGGCGACGCCGGCGACGACATACGGCGCTATCATTTCCAGCACCTCGGCGGCCAGGCGGCAGGCAACGCGCATTTTTTCAATTTCGTCGGCGGTTTTAATTAAAATAGCCATGTCGGGAAGTCGGTTTACCGTTGTAATATTATAAAATAATTAAGGTTTTGCCGCCAGGCGCGGACTGTTGATTGATCAGTCTATCAGAATTGAGCTTGTTGTGGAATCCTAAACATGGTATAAAGTTAAGTTCACTATGTTTTTTAATTTAATACTCACGCCTGTCGGCACGATGGACGGGGTGCCCGCGGCGGGAACTTACCGCGCGGGTCGTCCATCGGGACAGCGCGGAGGCGTAACCCACCGCCGGTAAACCGGCAATTTATATCAGGAGTAGTAAGAATGGCCGCAGTGTCAATGCGTCAAATGTTAGAAGCCGGTGTACATTTTGGTCACCAAACCCGTTACTGGAACCCCAAAATGGCGCCGTTTTTGTTCGGCGCGCGTAATAAAATCCATATTATAAACTTGGAACATACGTTGCCGTTGTTTAACGACGCGATGAATTATCTTTGTCAAATGACCGCGAACAAAGGCACTATCTTGTTTGTAGGCACCAAAAAAGCCGCGCGCAAGACCGTGTCGGATGAAGCGAAAAAAGCGGATATGCCTTATGTCAACCATCGTTGGCTGGGCGGCATGTTGACCAATTTTAAAACGATCAAAAAATCTATCAACCGCTTGAAGGAACTGGAAGCGATGAAAGCCGACGGCACCTTGTACCAACGCTTCAGCAAAAAAGAAGCTTTGGGCATGGAACGCGAACTGGAAAAATTGGAGCGTAGCCTAGGCGGTATTAAAGATATGCGCGGCATTCCGGACGTGTTGTTCGTATTGGATGTCGGTTATGAAAAAAACGCGATCATGGAAGCCAAGAAATTGGGCATTCCGGTGGTCGGCGTGGTGGATTCGAACAACTCTCCCGAGAACGTGGATTATGTGATCCCCGGCAACGACGACTCGATTCGCGCCTTGACTTTGTATTGCCAAAGCGCCGCGGACGCGATTCTGGAAGCCAAGTCCTTGCGCATGGATGCGTCGGCCAAGGCGGATGAGTTCATTGAGGAACTCCCCGCCGAAGAAGCGCCGGCTGAATAAAGCCGGGCTTGGCGAGGCGCCGGTTCCGTTGCGGGCCGTTTCGGCGGCCCTGAACCAGGTTGAGTTTTAAACGCCTCCTTCGGAGGCGTTTTTTTGAATTTTATAATTGATAAACTTGAGGAATCAGACAATGAGTATTTCGGCTGAAATGGTTAAGGAACTGCGCGAGCGTACCAGTTCCGGCATGATGGAGTGTAAACGCGCGCTGGTTGAAGCCAATGGCGACATGGAATTGGCGATTGAAAACATGCGTAAGGCCGGTTTGGCTAAAGCGGATAAAAAATCCGGCCGCATCGCCGCCGAGGGCGTGATGAGCGTTAAATTGTCCGATGACGGCAAAACCGTGGCGCTGGTGGACGTGAACTGTGAAACCGATTTCGTGGCCAAGGGCGAGGATTTCACCGGTTTCGCCGCGGCCATCGCCGATGCGCTGGTCAAGCACGACGTGGCCGATTTGGCGCAACTGCAAGAGTTGCCGCTGGCCAGCGGCGTCAGCGTGGAAGAAACCCGCCGCGAACTGATTTCAAAATTGGGCGAAAACATTACCGTGCGCCGTTTCGTAAAATTCACTACCACGGAAGGCGGTCAAGCCTTTTATCTGCACGGAAGCAAAATCGGCGTCATCGTCGAACTGGCTAAAGCCGACCCCGCCTTGGGCAAGGATATTGCCATGCATATCGCGGCGTCGAAACCGGATTTCGTGCATGCGGATGAAGTGCCGGCTGAATTGGTGGCCAAGGAAAAGGAAATTTTCTCCGCCCAAGCCTTGGAAAGCGGCAAACCGCTGGAAATCGTTGAAAAAATGGTTGGCGGTCGTATCACCAAATTCTTGGCCGAGGTCACCTTGTTGGGTCAGCCATTTATTAAGGACGATAGTTTGACGATAGCGAAGCTGTTGAAAAACCATGATAATACAGTGATTAGATTCGCTCGCCTTGAAGTAGGCGAAGGCATAGAGAAAAAAGAGGAAAATTTCGCCGAGGAAGTTATGGCGCAAGTCAGGGGTTAATGACGACAATACTAAAAACCCGGGCCGCGCCCGGGTTTTTTTCTGTTCACGGATTCTTTTTGGGCGCGGTTTTCTCGGGCGCGTATGCGTTCCGGCACGGCTAAGCGCTTTAACCTATCACACTACGGAAAATTAACTATGAGTCAGATAATTTGTCAGAGAATTTTACTTAAATTAAGTGGTGAAGCGCTGATGAGTGAACAGGGCGGCAGTATCGACCCGGATATTGTGACGCGGCTGGCTCAAGAGGTTAAAGACCTCGGCGACGCCGGGGTGCAGGTTGCCTTGGTGATCGGCGGCGGCAACATTTTACGCGGCGCGGAAAAAGCGTCCGCCGGTTTGAACCGGGTCACCGGCGATCAAATGGGGATGTTGGCGACGGTGATCAACGCCTTGGCCATGCAAGACGCCCTGGAGCATTTGGGGCGGCCGGTGCGGGTGATGACGGCTTTGAAAATCAATCAAGTGTGCGAGGATTACATTCGCCGCCGCGCGGTTAGGCATTTGGAAAAAGGCCGGGTGACTATTTTCGCCGCCGGCACCGGCAATCCTTTTTTCACCACCGACACCGCCGCCAGTTTGCGGGCGATTGAAATCGACGCCGAGTTGATGATTAAGGCGACCAAGGTGAAGGGCGTGTATTCCGCGGACCCGAAGAAAGATCCGAATGCGGTGTTTTACCCGCGTTTGACGTATGATGAAGCGATAGACCAACGTTTGAACGTCGCGGACGCCACCGCCTTGGTTTTGTGCCGGGAGAACAATCTGCCTATGCGGGTGATGAACATATTCGAGCCGGGAGCGATCATGCGCTTAATGCGCGGCGAGGACATCGGCTCCTTAATTGTGAGAGAGTAGCAGGAATGATTAGTGATATTCAACAAGACGCCGCGGCGCGGATGCTGAAAAGTATAGAGTCCTTGCAAAAGGCTTTTTCCAAAATTCGTACCGGACGCGCGCATCCGAGTTTGCTGGATCAGGTCAGCGTCAATTATTACGGGAACGAGTCCCCGCTGTCGCAGGTCGCCAACGTGTCCGTGGAAGACGCGCGCACCTTGAAAGTGACGCCTTGGGAAAAAGGTATGGTGCAAGCCATTGAAAAGGCGATTTTGTCTTCCGGTTTGGGCTTGAACCCGGCCACCCAGGGCATGGTGATACGGATTCCATTGCCGGCCTTGACCGAGGAACGCCGGCGCGAATTGGTGAAAGTGGTCAAAAACGAAGCCGAACAAGGCCGGGTGGCTATCCGCAATATCCGCCGCGACGCCAACGCCGCGATCAAGGACGCATTGAAGGAAAAATTGATTTCCGAGGACGATGCGCGTCAAGCCGAGGAAAAAATGCAGAAATTGACCGACCAATACATCAAGGAAGTTGAAAAATATCTGGAAGAAAAAGAAGCCGATCTTTTGTCCATGTAATTGAGCCACGCTATGTCCCATGCTATGTCCAATGAGTCAATAAATTTTCCGGCCACTGATAACGGCAATCCACGGCACATCGCCATTATCATGGACGGCAATGGCCGCTGGGCGCAAAGGCGCTTAATGCCGCGGGTGATGGGACATCGCTCCGGCGTGAAGGCGGTGCGGAAAACGGTGGAACATTGCGCGCGCAATAATATAGAAGTCTTGTCTTTATTCGCCTTCAGTAGCGAGAATTGGCGGCGTCCGCTGGACGAGGTCAGTCTGCTGATGGATTTGTTCATGGCTACCTTGCAAGCCGAGATTGATAATATGATGGAAAACAATATCCGTCTTTTGGTCATCGGCGATAAGAGCGCGTTTTCCGAGAAATTGCAGGAACGCATCCGGTTGGCGGAAGCCGCCACGGCCGTGAATACCGGCTTGACCCTGGTGATCGCCGCCAATTACGGCGGCCGCTGGGACATTGCGCAAGCCGCGCGGCGGATTGCCCATTCGGTAAGGCTGGGAGAAATCGGCGAGCAAGAGGTTTCGGAGGCGTTAATCAGCCGTTATCTAGTGACCGACGGTTTGCCCGAGCCGGATTTGTTCATCCGCACCGGCGGCGAGGAAAGAATCAGTAATTTTTTATTATGGCAATTGGCTTATACCGAGTTTTATTTTACCGATCTTTTATGGCCGGATTTTGACGAAAAAGAGCTGGGGCGGGCAATTGACAGTTTTAAAAAGCGGCAGCGGCGTTTTGGCTTTACCGGCGATCAAATCCAGGAAAAAAAAATGTCCGGCTAGACTATCCCGTAGCGGCGCGTCATCGCCTTCGGATAGGCTTTACATTAAAAAAATAATTAGCTAATAAGCAGACCTATGTTGATAAAACGAATTATAACCGCGTTGGTGCTGGCCTCGTTAATGATTGCGGCGATATTTGAGCTGTCGTCGACAAATTTTTCCGCGTTGATCGGGGTGGTTACCTTGCTCGGCGCTTGGGAATGGCTGGATTTAACCAATGTCACCAGTTTGAAAAAAAAGTTATGGTTTTTGTTTTGGCTGATTTTTCCCATGCTGGGGGTTACTTTCTGGACCGAACTCCTGGAATTGGCCAGCGAAGCGTTGGAATGGCCTGAATTGAAGGATTATTCCGATATTCTGGAATGGCTGGTGATACCGCCGGTCTTGTTTTGGCTGTTGACCATGATTTTAATCCGCAACGCCGGGCCGCAATTATTGCGCATGGAGTTCAAGCCGGTGTTTACCGCTTTCATCGGCTGGTTGGTTTTGCTGTCGGCCTGGATGTTTTTGAGCAAATTGCGCGCCTTTTACGGCTCATCAATGGTATTGTATTTCATGATATTGATCTGGACCGCCGACGTCAGCGCCTATTTTGCCGGCCGCAAATGGGGCAAGGAGCAACTGGCTCCGGAAATCAGTCCGGGTAAAACCGTGCAGGGCATGTACGCGGCCTTGGCTTCGGCGGTGATTTGCGGCGTCGGCCTGCGTTTGCACTATGGCGTGTCGGCCTTGACCAACACCGATAGCGAGCAAGGTCAATTAGCCATTTTAATGTCCTTCGATTTATTAATGTTATCCGTGCTGACCGTACTGGTATCTATATACGGCGACTTGTTTTTTAGTCTGGTGAAACGTCGCAAGGGAGTGAAAGACAGTAGTCATTTATTGCCGGGGCATGGCGGAGTGCTGGACCGGGTAGATAGCGTAGTCGCGGCGGCGCCGTTTTTTTACGCCGGTATATTATTGATCGGCCGGAGTATTTTCGCATGAGTAAAGGCATTTGCATTCTGGGCGCCACGGGTTCGATAGGCGTCAGCACCTTGGACGTGGTGGCGCGCCATCCGGACGCTTACCGGGTGGTGGCGCTGACCGCGCACCGGAATACGGATGCGCTGTTTGAACAATGTTTGGCCCACCGTCCGGATTACGCGGTGGTTTCGGATGCGGACAAGGCCGCGGAATTCGCCGCGCGCATCGCCCAGTCCCCGCTGGCTGGCATCAAGGTCTTGGCTGGGGCCGAAGGTTTAAGCCAGGTCGCCGTGTTGCCGGAAGTGGATGCGGTGATGGCCGCTATCGTAGGCGGAGCGGGTTTGTTGCCGACCCTGGCGGCCGCGCAAGCCGGCAAGACGGTGTTGTTGGCCAACAAGGAAGCCTTGGTCATGTCCGGACAGGTTTTTTTGGAGGCGGTGCGCGCTTCCGGAGCCGTGCTGCTGCCGATAGACAGCGAGCATAATGCGATATTTCAATGCATGCCGGCCGGTTATGCCACCGGGACGCCGGCGACGGCGGCGCGGCGGATTTTGCTGACCGCGTCCGGCGGGCCGTTCCGGCAAACGCCGCTGACGGAATTGCCGCATGTTACGCCGGCGCAGGCCATCGCCCACCCGAAATGGGACATGGGCAAGAAAATTTCCGTGGATTCAGCCACCATGATGAACAAAGGCCTGGAATTGATCGAGGCTTGCTTGTTGTTCTCCATGCCGCCGGAAGCCATACAAGTGGTCATACATCCGCAAAGCATTATTCATTCCATGGTGGATTACGTGGACGGCTCGGTTCTGGCGCAAATGGGCAACCCCGACATGCGCACGCCCATCGCGCATGCGCTGGCTTGGCCGGCGCGTTTTGATTCAGGGGTTGCGCCGTTGGATATTTTTAAGGTGGCGCGCATGGATTTTGAGCGCCCGGATTTAGAGCGTTTTCCTTGTCTGGGTTTGGCGGTGGAGGCGGTTAGCGCCGGCGGCTTGATGCCGGCTGTTTTGAATGCCGCCAATGAAATTGCGGTGCAAGCGTTTTTGGATGAAAAAATCCGCTTTACCGATATCGCCCGCGTCATCGCCGCCAGCATGCGCGAATTCACCCCTCTGCCGGCGGATAGCTTGGCGGCGGTGTTGCAAGCCGACGCCGAGGCGCGCGCGGCCGCGGAACGCATAGTCAACGGCATGGCGGCGTAATGGACGTACTGCACTCCGCCTTTTATTTTATCCTGGCTATCGGCATATTGGTGACTTTTCACGAATTAGGTCATTTTCTGGCGGCGCGCAAGTTAGGAGTGAAAGTATTAAGGTTTTCCATTGGTTTCGGCAAGGTTTTGTTTGTATTAAATAAACAGTCCAAAGAAACCGAGTTCGTTATTTCGGCCATCCCCATGGGCGGCTATGTAAAAATGGCGGACGAGCGGGAGCATGCCGTGGCCGCCGAGGATTTGCCCTACGCCTTTAACCGGCAGCCGGTATGGGCGCGCATTATTATCGTGGCGGCCGGCCCGCTGTTCAATCTAGGTCTGGCGGTCCTGCTGTTTTGGGCGGCGCTGATGTTGGGCGAGGAAGGTTTGCGGCCTATCGTATCCACGCCGGAGGCGGGCACTTTGGCCGCGCAAGCAGGTTTTGCCGAGCAGGACGAGATTTTGTCGATCAATGGCGAAATTGCCCCCACCTGGGGCGAGACGCTGGATTTGGTATTGTCGCAAGCAGTCGGCGGCGCGAGTGAATTAGACGTGACGGTAAAAACCCTGGACGGTGACGAACGCATTCGCCGTATTCCAATCGCCGCCGCCGATGTAGAGCAACCCGAGCATTTTGCCAAGATTTTGGGTTTGAAAGCCTGGTCGCCGACCTTGCCGCCCTTGATAGGCCAAGTCATCGCGGATGGCGCGGCGGAGCAAGCCGGCTTGCGGAGCGGCGATTTGCTGATTAGCGCGGACGGGGAGGCCATTAAGGATTGGCGGCAATGGGTGGATTATGTGCAATCGCATGCCGGAGCGGCCATTGCCGTGCGCATCGAACGCGACGGCATGCCGTTGACGCTGAGCCTAACCCCGCGCGCCGTGGAGAGAGACGGCAAAACCGTGGGTAAAATCGGCGCGGGCGTGTTAACGCCGCCGGGGTTTATGGACGCCTACAAAGTCAAACATTCCCTGGCGCCGCTACCCGCCGCCTGGTCCGCCTTACGCAAGACCGGGTTTTACTCCGTGGCGACCCTGGAGATGATGGGAAAAATGTTCGTCGGCTCCGCCTCGGTGGACAATTTGAGCGGCCCTATCAGTATTGCTCAATACGCCGGTCAATCGGCGGAAATGGGACTGACCGCGTTTTTAAAATTTTTGGGGCTAGTCAGCGTCAGCCTGGGGGTGCTCAATTTATTGCCGGTGCCGGTGTTGGACGGCGGCCATTTGCTGTTTTTCTTGATTGAAGCGGTGCGCGGCAAGCCGGCGCCGGAGCGGGTGCAATTATACTTTCAGCAAATAGGCATGGTTCTGCTGTTTTCGTTAATGGTATTGGCGCTATTCCTGGACGTGGGCAAATTGTTCGGGCATTAAGGAACGTTAGCCCATGACCGCGGTCTATTAGCAGAACGTGCTCTTAATCCGCGGCAAGACTTTTTTTATCCTAGCTTGGTTTATAACATCATGAAGAATTTTTTGAATTTAATTTTGTTGGCGTCCGCGCTGGCATGGTTCGGCGCGGCTAACGCGGATGAAGCGGCGATTAAAAAAGCCTTGGCCGGTTTCATGCCTGACGCCCCGATTGACAGCATTAAACCCTCTGAATTGCCCGGCGTGTCCGAGGTTAAAATCGGCGCCAATTTGTTTTACATATCCAACGACGGCAAATTTTTTATTCAAGGCCAGGTTTTCGACGTCGGGGCCAAGAAAAATATTACCGAAACCAAAATGTCCGGCGTGCGTAAAGCCGAGTTGGATAAAATGGGCGCGGAAAAAATGATAGTATTCAAACCGGAAAATAGTAAATATTCGGTTTCGGTGTTTACCGACATTGATTGCGGTTATTGCCGCAAACTGCATTCCGAAATTGAACAATATATGGCGCAAGGCATTACCGTGCGTTATTTGTTTTACCCCCGCGCCGGCAAGGGCTCCGAGTCTTATAAAAAAGCGATTGCCGTTTGGTGCGCCGAAGACCGCAACAAGGCTTTGACGGCGGCCAAAAAAGGCGAGACCCCGGACTCTAAACCATGCAACCATCCTATTGATTCGCATATGGCCTTGGGCGAGGACTTCGGCATGAACGGCACGCCGATGATCGTCACCGAAAAAGGCACTTTGTTGCCGGGCTACGTACCGGCGGCCAAATTGGCCAGCATTTTGTCCAAGGAGCAATAAGCGGCGGCGATGGCTGCTCAGGTGACGGCAACGGCTGAACATGCGGGCGAACCGCGCCGGCAATTGCTGCTGCCCGACGCCGAAGCCACCGAGGCGCTGGGCGCGGCGCTTTGGCGTCTGGCGCCCGAACGTTTGCTGGTATTCCTGCACGGTGAATTGGGGGCCGGTAAAACGACTTTCGCCCGCGGATTATTGCGCGCCGGGGGTTACCTCGGCGCGGTTAGAAGCCCGACTTACGCCCTGGTGGAGGAATACGAGCTTGGCGAACGGCGGGTGTTTCATTTTGATCTATACCGGCTCAGCGACCCGGAAGAACTGCTATGGCTAGGGATTGAGGATTATTTACGCCAGCCGGCCTTGTGTATGATCGAATGGCCGGAAATGGGCGCGGGGCTATTGCCGGCCCCGAATTTAACCTTGCGCTTAAGCCACCACGCCGGGCAACGTTTATTGCAATGGCGCGCCGAAAATCCGGAATTGGAAAAAACTTTACATCGGCACTGGAAAATCTAAACCGCGTTGTTATAATTAAAGCAGCTATAGTAAAATCGCCGCTACCTTTAGGTTCCCTCATTATGCCTGGCCCCAGCCGTTGGTTGATTTTTTTCGGATTATTAATCCGCCTACTCCCGGCCTGGGCCGACCCGGTTGACTTAACCGGCGTCAATTACGCTTCCAATCAGGCGCTGTTTCAATTGTCCGCACCGTGCAAAGCGCATTATTTTATATTGACTAATCCGAATCGGCTGGTGGTCGATTTCGCCAATACGCGTTTGCCGCGCGACCTGCCGCAACCCGTCAATCATCCTCTGTTTAGCCGCCTGCGCGTGGGCGTTCACGCAGCCGATTTGCGCGTGGTCCTGCATTTGACGACCGAGGCCGGCGGCAAAATGAGCCAAACCGCTAAAGACGGCGGCATGGATTTTACCTTCGACCTGACTCCTAAAACACCGCCCGCGGCTGCTCCAGCCGTGGCGCCGGAGGCCGCGTTCGCCGTCAAGCCCGTGGTTGCGCAGGCGGCGCGCAAGCCCTCCGCTCCGCCCGCGGCTAAAAAAGGGCGTGACATCGTGGTGGCGATAGACGCCGGCCACGGCGGCAAGGACGTCGGGGCGCAAGGGGCCGGCGGCGCGCGGGAAAAGGACGTGGTATTTGCCATCGCCCGCCGCTTGCAACAATTGGTGGACGCTCAACCCGGCATGCGTGCGGTGATGATACGCGACGGCGACTATTTTGTGCACTTGCCGGAGCGGGTGCGCTTGGCGCAAGAGGCCAAGGCGGATTTGCTGCTGTCCATTCATGCCGACGCTTTTATGGACGCCAGCGCGCACGGCGCTTCGGTATACACTTTGGCTAACCGGGGCGCTTCCAGCGCCGGCGCGCGCTGGTTGGCGGACAGCGAAAACGCCGCGGACGGGGATTCCAGCGTGAGCGACGCCTCGCCGCTATTGGCCAACGTGTTGCAGGATTTAACCAACAAGGCCTCTAAGGAAGCCAGCCAAAATGCGGGCGCGCACGTGCTGCGCCGGGTTGGCAGTTTAAGCGGCGTGCACCGTGAAGCGGTGCAAAAAGCCGGTTTCGTGGTGCTTAAGTCGGGGGATATTCCGTCCATATTGGTGGAGACGGCGTTTATCTCTAATCCGCTTGAGGAACAAAGGCTGTTGAGCCGTGCTTATCAAGACAAAATGGCGGCGGCCATTTTTGGCGGCGTGCTGGCGCATTTTCGCCAATACGCACCCGGCGATACCTTATTCGCGCGGCTATCCGGCGCGGCCAAACCGGCGCTGGCGGTTAAATCGACGCCCACAGCTCCGGCGGCCGAGGAAAACAAACCCATAATGCAAGCCGTCGCGCCCGCGCAGCAACATGTTATTAGCCGCGGCGATACTTTGCTAGGCATAGCCCAGCAATATAAAGTGTCGATGCGGGCCTTGCGTTTGGCCAATAATATGCCGGACGGCAATTTAAGAGTCGGGCAGGTGCTCCAGATTCCGCGCGACGGTTAATACTACCGCCGGTTAATGCAAACCGCGCCCCGGTCATATAATTCCGCCCGGCCGCGCCGTTTTACCTTTAAGACGCGTAACTAAAAACCATACCTGATTTCCGGCAAGTTTCAGCCAAGCCAAAAAAGCGTGAGAACGCCTAGAAGCTTGTTGGTAATCATGAAACCCTATAGGACATATGGGTTTAAACACCCAAGGGGACAATGTGATTATCCGCGCCCGCGCGCCGTTACGTCTAGGATTCGCCGGCGGCGGCACCGACTTGAGTCCTTATTGCGACATCCATGGCGGTTATGTTTTAAACGCCACTATCGACCGCTATGCTTACGCGGTAATCAAGGAAAACAATTCACAATACGTTAAATTTATCGCCGCCGACCAGCAGCAGGAAGAGGAGCTGCCGTTGGCCGCCGCTTATGCATTGGATAAGCATCTGGCTTTGCATAAGGCGGTGTATAACGAAATCGTAAGTCTTTATAACGCCAATCAGCCGCTGGCGATAGAATTAAGCACGTTTTGCGATGCGCCGGCGGGTTCCGGCTTGGGTTCGTCGTCGACCTTGGTGGTGGCCATGATCCGCGCTTTCATGGAATTGCTGAATCTGCCCTTGGACGATTACACTATCGCGTCGCTGGCCTATAAAATAGAACGCATTGATTGCGGCTTGTTAGGCGGCAGGCAAGATCAGTTCTCGGCTACGTTCGGCGGGTTTAATTTCATGGAGTTTTACGCCGATAACCGGACGGTTATTAATCCGTTGCGGATTAAGAATTGGATAATCCATGAATTGGAAGCGTCTTTGGTTTTGTTTTATACCGGCGTTTCCAGGGAATCGGCGAATATTATATTTGATCAAAGCAATCAGCTATCCCAGGGCGAAACCAAGACCCTACAAGCCATGCACAGTATCAAGCTGGAAGCGGTGCATATGAAGGAATGCCTGCTGCGCGGCGATTTCAACGGTTTTGTCGCCTCCATGCATCAAGGCTGGGTCAGCAAGAAAAACACCGCCAAAACCGTGACCACCCCGATTATTGAGGAAATCCATGCCGCGGCGATCAGCGCCGGGGCCTTGGCCGGCAAGGTGTCCGGGGCCGGCGGCGGCGGTTTTATGATGTTTTTCGCGCCTCCCGATAAGCGTATGCAGGTGATACGCACGCTGGAGCGATTTGACGGCAAGATCAGCAACTGCCATTTTACCAAGCATGGTTCTCAAGCGTGGAGAATCCATGGAGGATAATATCATGGGCGGCGCGCCAAGGCCTTTATCATGGAAGCGATTATTTTAGCGGGCGGCCTGGGCACGCGCTTAAAAACGGCGGTTCCAGACCTGCCGAAATGTCTGGCCCCGGTCAACGGGCGGCCTTTTTTGGCCATATTGCTGGATATGTTGGCCGGGCAGGGGTTCGAGCGGGTTATTCTGGCCTTGGGTTATCAAGCGGGGATGATTATGACGCATTTCGGCGACGCCTACGCCGGCATGCGGTTGGTTTATAGCGTGGAGGAGGCTCCGCTGGGTACGGGGGGCGCGTTGCGGTTGGCTTTGCCGCTGCTGGACGGCGAGCATGCGTTTGTGTTGAACGGTGATACTTATTTGCGTCTGGAAGCGGCTGAAATCGAAGGCCGCTGGCAAGCTAGGCGCTTGCCGTTGGTGGTGGTGCGGGAGGTGGAGGACACAGGCCGCTTTGGGCGGGTCGAGGTGGAGGCGGAGCGAATTACCGGATTTTTGGAAAAGCGCGGCGGCGGGCCGGGTTTGGTCAACGCCGGTTGTTATGTGGTGTCTAAAACTTTATTGGATGATTTTGCGCCGGGAGTTAAATTTTCTTTTGAAACGGATTTTTTGGAGCGGGGAGTTTTATCTGGCTTGGATTTGGATTATTTTGTTACCCGTTCCAGTTTTATAGATATCGGTGTGCCGGAGGATTATTTGCGGGCGCGGACTGAGTTGGTTAAGTTGTAGTAGGCGCCGGGGCAATCACGCTTCCATGCCTCCCACACCCCCGCCAACCGTCCCCGGCCGCCAAGGCCTCGGGTGATGGGTTGATTGGCGGCCTGTTTTTTCCGCCAGCTAGCCGTAGGATGCTGCTTCGCGTAGCGAAGCGCATCGTTTGACGTAGCCGGGACAATCGCGGTAGTTCAATAAAAGGCTATTGGCGTCGCTTCCCCGGCTGCCAAGGCCTCGGGTGATGGGTTGATTGGCGGCCTGTTATTTTTTCCGCCAGCTAGCTGTAGGATGCTGCTTCGCGTAGCGAAGCGCATCGTTAGATGTAGCCGGGACAATCGCGGTAGCTCAAGTAAAAGGCTATAGGCTTCCAGCCGGCCTTGGCAACCGGGGACGGCTGTCGGGGGACGCCGTGAATCCATCCGTGGAGGCTTGGGGTCGGCATCCATGCCTCCCACACCCCCGCCAACCGTCCCCGGTTGCCAAGGCCTCGGGTGATGGGTTGATTGGCGGCCTATTATTTTTTCCGCCAGCTAGCCGTAGGATGCTGCATGATACTAGATTAAAATTTATTATTTCAATATTACAATATGTTAAACAAGGCTTTGTTTTTGGACCGGGACGGGGTGATAAACCACGACCCTGGTTATGTTTATAAAATCGAGGATTTTCATTTTATCGATGGCATATTCGATTTATGCCGCGCCGCCCAGGAACTTGGGTTTAAGTTAATTGTGGCCACCAATCAGGCTGGCATTGGCCGCGGTTTTTTTTCCGAAGCCGAGTTTGCCGTGTTAAACGATTGGATGGTGCGGCAATTCGCCGCGCAAGGGGTTAGTATAAGCGATGTGTATTATTGCCCTTACCATGCCGAGCAAGGGGTGGGGGTATACCAGCAAGATTCGTTCGACCGCAAACCTTATCCCGGTATGTTGTTGAAAGCGGCGCTGGCGCATCGTTTGTCCATGCCGGAATCTATTATGTTAGGCGATAAGGATAGGGACATGCTGGCCGCGTATCATGCCGGGGTTGGGCGGCGCTGGCAGTATTTGCATGGCGAGCAGGAGCCGGTTTCCGGGGTGGCTACCGATACGGTTAAGGATTTGGTTGAGGCTAGGGGGTTGGTGATGGGGGGACGCGAATAGCTCGCTAAAAATTGTTGATAACCAAAAAGTCGCAATTGTAATGAGTGCAATTCCGCCAGCAACTGGGTGTATGGTTTTTAACATGGTTTTCTCCGGTATTAATCGTTGCATAAGTTTCCGCGCATATTTTGGCTTTAGAACCATGCCTTGCCGGAATTTTTATGCGGGAACTTATGCAATTGTTAATATTAACTAAAAACGCTGCTATGCGACACAGATTCCGGGCACAGCGACTTTCTGAAACAAATGAGGTGTGCAAACCGCGGAAGATGGATAGGACGACAGCTTTTCTAAAAACTCAGGGTTCGTAAATGCGGCTTTAAATGCGGCGTTTGATTCCCAAACAGCATAGTTTAGATAGACCAAACTCTCGCCTATGGCGCGGTGTAGTTGGGTTGATATAAACCCTGGCTGCTGCTTCATAAAATCTGCGTCGCTTTGCCAGACTTTGAGGAAGTCTTGTTCATCTGCCTTATCCAGTGTGAATATGTTTACCAAAACGACTGGGGAAATATCGATTTCGATTTGACTTTCGATAGGAAATGAAGGGTCTAGTGGTTGAATAAGTGACATGATTGGTTCCTTCTGATATGGTTATGCAATGAGATGTTAATATACCTTATTGACAACATGATGTCAATATAGCATCATAAAATCAATAATCAGCGATGTGAGACCATGATAGAAATTAACCGAACCTCGGCAGGCGTTGCTTTGACCGAACTTATCCTTGATTTATTTAGACTCAATAATCGAATGCTTGCTACTGGAGATAGATTGGTTGCCAATCTGGGCTTAACAAGCGCTCGCTGGCAGGTTTTAGGCGCCATTGTCGCCACGGAACGGGCGCAGCCTGTTGCATGGATCGCCCGGGATATGGGAGCAAATCGCCAGAATATACAGCGTATTGTTAATGATTTGGAAAAAGAGGGGCTTGTTACCTTTGAACCTAATCCTCATCATAAGCGAGCCCCGCTTATCGTACTAACCGACAATGGAAAACAGGTTTTTGATTCCGCGATGTCCCTGCAAGCCCCGTGGATTAACAAGCTTTCGGAAGGAATTCAAGTCAAGGATATAGAAACGACCCACAGTGTCTTAATAGCTCTACGTAAGAAACTTGAAAGTGATGGAGCTAATGAGGAATAAATTTAGGCTCTTGGATGGCGGCTGGTGTCACGGACGGCTTGTTTTACCCCATATCACATGAGGCTATTCGCTACTGCCCATTTTCTCACGAATCCTTGGGGTCATCCGAGTTGGCCGTCGCGGAAGATTTCAATGACGGGGGCGTCGGGGCTGTCGTTTAGCACGCGGTTTAATGTAATTTGGCCGCGGCCCGCGCCGATGCCGGCCGCTCCGGCTTTTTGCATGGCGTGGATAATGTAGGGTAAATAGCGTTATTATTTTTCAAAGGCATGAAACATGAATAAACGCGGATGATGTTTCCGTCACGATATGCCTTTTAAGCGTGATCTCAATATCCGTATCCAAAGCGGATAGGCAACGGTATAAGCGGTCAAAAGTGAATCCTGAAATGCGACCCGTGGCAAGATTAGACACCTCCGGTTGGGTTATGCCGAGCAATTCAGCCGCCTCGCGTTGTTTCAAACCGCGTTCTTCCAGCAATAGATTGATCTGGCGCGCCAATTGAACCTTGGCAAAGCGTTCCTCGCCGTTGGGCAATCCCTCAAATGGATGCAAGGTTTGTACAATGCGTTCATCGTTATTGAGCAAAGTTTTTGTCATGGTGCTCTTTTGCCTTTTTTAAACGTTGTTCAATTAAATCAATCTCACTTTTGGGTGTTGCTATTCCTTGTTCGCTTTTCTTTTGAAAAGCGTGCAGGACATATACAACATCATGAAATTTTACCGTGTAAATCGCCCTATAGGCGTCACCGTGATAGTCGTCGCTTATTTCAAGCGCAGAAGCACCCTTAAAGCCAGTCAAGGGTTTGACGTTATTGGCTTTTTCGCCAAGTTGCGCTAGATGTAAGGTATATCCCATGACATCCTGTACGTCGTCTGGAAAAGCCTTCCAATCCACATGGGACGAGCCGAGCCAGACGACGGGTTTGTTGAATGAGGGTATCATGGAATATTTATATGATATTTCATATAAAAAGTAAACTAAATTCTGTCACAATTTAGACTACTAGCCACAGAACTTATAGGCAACCCTACGCCACAGTTAGCCTAGCAGGGTCGTTTGTTGGTGGCAAGTTTTGGGTGTGCTTGGGTGGCGCGGGCTTGGAATTTCCCCCCTGTGCTTGGGTATTAATTTTTTGCCACGCACCAGCATAGGGTTTAGAATATTTAAGTTGAAGGATAAAACGGCTGGAGTAAATCATCATGACAACCCAATACTACGAGACCACCCAATACTTGAATCATTTGCCGAAGTACCTGTAGATCATTGTCTGTATTTGCAATAACCACCGGAAATACGCTAGCATGTCGTCATAATATATGAAACATCTGTAGCTTTATAGAATTCTATGATGCTGGTACTCTAAAATAATTGGAGTTATTGAATGAAAACTAATAGTCAAATAATTCATCATAATCAAACCATAATTCCCGATTCAGTTCTTGAAGTCCTCGATCTTAAGGAAGGGAATGTTATTATATTTTAAATTGATTACGCGGGGGTTCATCTCCGCAAAGCCCCGCCTATGGATGTTAGTTATACAAAAGCACTACAAGGCACTTTAGGCGAATGGGATAGTGAATTTGATGATGAAGCCTATGCCGATTTATGATAAATTTTCGGTGGTTTAGTGTTAGCCATGATTACTAGCGCCAAAAACTCTAGCCGGCTATACGATGTCAATATTTCCGATTTGCATAGCGCTGGTCTTTCTTCAGCTTCTATAGTTCGGATGAAATTATTCACCTTGGATAATCGCTTGATTATTAGGCAAGCGGGTATTCTGAATAATATTGATCAGCAAGCTGTCGTAAATGCTTATACTCAGTTGTTTGATGCGTAGGGGTGGCTTCAAAACCATTCCAGAAACAGTTTCATAAATGGCTCTTTTCATCGCGCAAGGCTTGTAATTCCGCGTTTATTTCCGCGTCACACCGTTGATCAACCGGCACGACTAACAAAAAACTTGATATCGTTTCATTTGTACCGGGCGCTTGTGCTGAATCATTACCCCCCCGCATACAACTGCAACACCTGCCGCACATAATTTTGCGTTTCCCGGTACGGCGGGACGGTGTAGTTGTATTTCATCACCGCGCCTTCGCCGGCGTTGTAGCCGGCGATGGCTAGATACAAATTAGAGCCGAACATGTCCAGCAAGTCGCTTAGGTAATGCGCGCCGGCGTCTATGTTTTGTTCGGCGTCGTAGGGGTTGGTGACGCCGTAGCGGGTGGCGGTGTCGGGCATGAGTTGCATTAGGCCCATGGCACCGGCGGAGGAGATGGCGCGGGAGTTGTACGCCGATTCGGTTTGGATGACCGCGTGCAGTAGTTTGGGGTCTACATTGTGTTTGAAGGCGGCTTGTTCGACCAAGCCGAGGTATTTTTGTTTATTAGTGGGGGCGTATTTTAGGTCTTGGCTGTAGGTGGCCGGTTGGCTGCGCACCAGGATTTTATACTTGACGCTATCCTTGGGTTTGAGGTTGGTGATCATCGTTGGGCCGTGCGGGGCGGTATAGGTGTAGATATCCGCCTGGGTGGCGGCTGAGAAGCAGAGTAATATGGCTAGGCGGCGGTATCCTTGCATGAGCCCTCCTCGGTGTTAGGGTTTATCCGGGCGCGACCTTAATCGCGGCGGCGGCGGCCGTGGCGCGGGCGCGGGCTTGTTCCACGCTGTCCGCGCCGGCTAGCGCCACGCCCATGCGCCGGCCGGGGTAGGCTTGCGGCTTGCCGAACAGGCGCACTTCGCTTTCCGGTTGCTCCAGGGCTAGTTCCAAGCCGGCGTAAACCACGTTTTCGCCGGCCGCGGCGGCCAGTATGACCGCCGATGCGCCGATTTTAGCTAATTCCGCGTCAACCGGCAAACCCAAAATCGCGCGGACATGCAAGTCAAATTCGCTTTGGCGTTGGCTGACTAAGGTAACCAGGCCGGTGTCGTGCGGGCGCGGGCTGACTTCACTGAACCAGACCTGGTCGCCCTTGACGAACAATTCCACGCCGAACAGGCCCAGGCCGCCCAGCGCGGCGGTAATGGCGGCGGCGATGCGTTGCGACTCGGCCCAGGCGGCCGCGCTCATGGCTTGCGGCTGCCAGCTCTCGCGGTAGTCGCCGGCTTCTTGCCGGTGGCCGATGGGCTGGCAAAAATGGGTTTCCGTTTCGCCTTTGCTGTTGAGGGCGCGCACGGTGAGCAGGGTGATTTCAAAATCAAACTCGATTTTGGCTTCTACTATCACCTTGCCGGTGCTGGCGCGGGCGCCGGCTTGGGCGTAGTCCCAGGCGGCTTGCAATTCGGCGGCGTCGCGGGCCATGGATTGCCCCTTGCCGGACGAGGACATGGTGGGCTTGACGAAGCACGGGTAGCCTATGTTTTGTTGCTCCACCGCCGCCAATAGCTCGGCGTAGCTGGCGGCGAAGGCGTATTTTGAGGTGGGCAGGCCTAGCTCCGCCGCCGCCAGTTGGCGGATGCCCTCGCGGTTCATGGTCAGTTGTATGGCCTTGGCGTTAGGGACGATCACCGCCTCGCCGGCTGCTTCCAAGGCTTGCAAAGCGCCGGTGGCGATGGCCTCGATTTCCGGAATCACGAAATGCGGCCGGTGTTCGCGGATCAGCCGCGTTAGCGCTTCCGGGTCGGTCATGTCGAGTACGGCGCTTACATGCGCCACTTGCATGGCCGGCGCGTTGGGGTAGCGGTCCGCGGCGATGACTTGCACGCCGTGGCGTTGCAGGGAAATGGCGATTTCCTTGCCCAGTTCGCCCGCGCCCAGCAATAAGGCCTTGGTGGCGGATGCGCTGTAAGGCGTGCCTATATTCATGAACGGCGCGCCAAATAGTTGTCGATGTCTTGCTTGGAGAAGCCGATTTTCTTCGCCACCCGGTCGGCGTGACTGATGCGCGAGATGCCTGGTATCAGTTTAAAGGTCGGCAGGTCGGTGTCGTTGGCGAATTCCACTTGCCAGGCTTCCGCGATGCGGCGTTTGATGAACACGTCTACTAGTTGATGGTTATGCGTAATGAGTATGGTGCTGTTGTTTTTGCGGTAAAAGCCGTCCAGAATGTCGGTGGAGGATTGCATTTTTTCTTCAAAGGTGGTGCCTTCGGCCATTTCGTCCAATACTACTAGGCTTTTGGCGCTGCTGGCCAGGAAAATGTCGCGGGTGCGTTTTAATTCCGCGCCGAAGCGGCCTTCGCCGTCGTCCAAATGGCTGATGGACGGCGCTTGGTAGAAAATGCGGTCCGCCACGCTTAGGATAGCCGAAGTAGCCGGCACGAAGCCGCCGATTTGGGCCAGGATTTGTATTTGGGTGACGGTTTTGCACAAGGCGGTTTTGCCGCCGCTATTGGGGCCGGTGATGCAGATTAGGCGCTGCCGCTCCATAATAAAGTCGTTCGGCACGTAGTCCGGGTTTTGGTAACCCAATACCGGGTTTTTGCAGCCGCTCAGGCGTATGCTGTGTTGTTCCGTATCGTGCATTTCCGGCAGCACCATGTCGCCGCCGTAATTTTCAGAGTATTTAATTAAGGTGAGCAGTTCGTCCAGTTCGCCCAGGCCGTCCAATAATTCTCCTAGCGCCGCCGAATGCCGGTATTGATTGCGTAGCGGGATGATGCAATTGTCCCGGTCATAGCCGCCAACCAGCGGAATATAGGCCAATAGCAAGGGCAAAAAGAACACGGAGGCGACGGAAATGCCGTCGCGCGAGACCTTGAACATATCGCCCGGAAACAATTGCATCAACACCCAAATACTGGCGGCGGCGGCGGCGAGCAGCAATGGTTTGAATAGGCTAGGGCGGAATATGACCGCCGGCGGCCAAAAGCCCTTGCGCTGCAAGCGGCTTTGCATGCCTTGTTCGGTGTTGTAG
Source organism: uncultured Pseudomonadota bacterium (assembly GCA_903928965.1). Lineage (GTDB taxonomy): Bacteria > Pseudomonadota > Gammaproteobacteria > Methylococcales > Methylomonadaceae > Methylomonas. The sequence continues at coordinate 22,515 of CAIYSZ010000050.1, read as the reverse complement.
ACCGGGCCGACCATCAGGGAATAGTCATTGCTTTCCGCGAATTGGTTGATTTTGCGGTAAACCTGACGCAAGTAAGCGGATTTAGGCGTTTCGGACGCTTGTATCGCATGCACTAATTTCAATACGAAATTGACGCCTTGCTTGTATTGCTTGTAGCCGTAGCCTTCAATTTGCTTTAATTCGCGCGAGGTGCCGAATGAGCCGAGAAATTCGCCGAACAATAGCACGTGCAGGCGCGCTTCGTTGCGCGCGGCGTTGGCGACGATGTTTTCCACGTTTTCGCGCACCGCCGGTTGCTCTAAAATCTCGCGGATGGCTTCTTGTTTGGCGTTGATCGCTTCCAGATTGTCCAATGGATTCGTCAGCGAGCGGTAGAGCACGGTTTGCCCGGCGATAGTGGCGGCGTGGTTGACGGTGTCGAACAATTCTTCCACTTCCATGGCGTCAAAAGCGGCTTGGTCCAGCACGCCTTCGCCGGTAGGGGCCGGCTGGTAGGCGGCGATATGCGGCCAATCGTCTTTCCAACTTTGCAATACGTTCTCGGTCATTGCGCTTCTCTCTTAAGGTGATAGGCTAATCGTGGTTTATTATTATGTCGTAAATCGCCGCCGCGTGCGCTACGCCGTCGTTTAGCGCCGCTATGTAGCGGTATTCCACGCCGCCGGCGTCGAGAAAAATTTGCTTATTGGTGATGGCGATTTCTTCTAGCGTTTCCAGGCAGTCCACCGCGAATCCCGGACACAGTACGTCGATGTGTTTTATTCCCTCGGCCGGCAGCGCTTGCAACGTTTCCACGCAATACGGCTGCAACCATTCGGCGCGGCCGAAGCGGGATTGAAACACCAGCCGCCATCGCGCGGCGTCCAGGCCTAGTTCGGCGGCCAATAGCCGCGCTGTTTCGGCGCATTGCTTGGCGTAAGGGTCGCCCAGTTCGCTGAGTTTTTTCGGCAGACCGTGAAACGACAAGAGTAATAATTCGGCTTGGCCGTGGTCGCGCCAATGCGCGCGCACCGAGTCCGCCAGCGCTTTGATATAGACCGGCCGTTGGTGGTAATCGCTGATGAAATGCAGTTCCGGAATATGCCTTTGTTTACGGCCATAAGCCGCCAGCGCGTCGAATACCGAGGCGGTGGTGGTGGAGGAATATTGCGGGTAAAGAGGCAATACGATGATGCGCCCGGCCCCGTTTTGCCGTAAGCCCGCAATGACGTCCGCAATCGCCGGTTCTCCGTAGCTCATGGCGTAGGCGAATTCCAGGTTCGGTTGGGCGTAAAGCTGGTTAAGCCGTTGGCTAAGGCCGGCGGTATGGACCGCCAGCGGCGAGCCGGCCTCGGTCCAAATGCTTTGGTAGGCGTGCGCGGATTTGCTCGGCCGAAACGGCAGGATGAAAAGATTGAGTATCAACAGCCACAGCGGTCGCGGCAGGTTGACCACGCGCGGGTCGCCGAGGAAGGCGCGCAAAAATTTGCGCACGTCGCCGGTTTGCGGAGATTCGGGCGAACCCAGATTAACTAAAACGACGCCGGTTTTTAGCATGGTTTATCGGTTTATTAAGTTAAGAAATTCCGAGCGGGTGCTGATTTCCTCGCGGAACACGCCGGTCATTACCGAGGTGGTCATTACCGAGTTTTGTTTCTGCACGCCGCGCATCATCATGCATAGATGCTTGGCTTCTATGACCACCGCGACCCCGCGCGCGTCTATGGCGGTTTCCACCGCGGTAGCGATTTGCCGGGTCAATTGTTCTTGGATCTGCAGGCGGCGGCCGTACATGTCCACAATACGCGCCAACTTGGACAAGCCTAATACCTTGCCCGTGGGCAGGTATCCGATGTGGCATTTGCCGATAAACGGCAATAAATGGTGCTCGCACAAGGAATACAGTTCTATGTCCTTGACGATGACCATGTCCTCGGTGTCGGCTTGGAAGATGGCGTTGTTCAGCACCTGGTCCAGGGTCTTGCCGTAACCGTTGGTTAAAAATTTAAACGCCTTGGCGGCGCGCGACGGCGTGTCGCGCAGACCGTCGCGATTGATGTCTTCGCCGATGGCGGCGATGATTTTGGAAAAATGTTCTTCCATCAAAAAGTCCGAATTAAATTTACTGAGTATACCTTATATTTGCCGAGCGTCGCCGATTAAATTAAGTATTTCAGTATAAAATCCGCGAATTTAAACAATGGCCTACACGGTCTCAGGCCGGCGCGTATTCGCTCGTTAGTTTCAATGCTTCCAGCACGGTATGCGGGCCGGCGGCGGGCCGGTTGGCATTTTCGCTATATATGGCGGGTAATGCCATGCAAACGCTCTCCTTGCCGGAGCTGGTCTTCAATATAAGGTAGCAAATCCAGCGCAATTTGTTCGCGCGTTTTAAACGCTGGCGTTTCTTTTGTCCAAAGGGCGTCAACGTGCGCCAAAATAGTCGGATTATGGTAAACCTCGCGTCCCAGCATCACGAGAAAGGTTCGATCGGAAATTGACCTATAGGGTGGTTTGACTTATGGAAATTATTTCCATACCATTAGCGAATGACCACAAAACACCGTTTTCGCAATAAGTATAGACTTCAAATACGAGAGGACGACCATCCGCCGATGCATGCGCATTTGGTTGGCGGCAACGTTGACGTATTGATTAATCTACAAACGTTAACTTGCGAAGGCGTATTTCCGCGAGGCTTGCGTGATGAAGTCATGACGTGGGTTATCGCAAACCAAAATGAATTGATTGAGGAATGGAAGAAATGGCATCCATGAAACGCCCCCGCCTATTCGCGGTTGAAGCTTTGCCTAACTATCAGTTGAAGATGACCTTTATTAACGGTGATACATTGATCGTGGATAAGCGGGAAGCTGTTTTTTCCAAGCCCGGTCTGACGCCATTGCGCGATCCTGCCGTTTTTGCCAAGGCTCGGCTTATACCCGGCGAGGGGTGGGCTGTCGAATGGACGGACTTTGACATTCAAATTGGAGCCGATACCTTGTGGTTGGAAGCCATGCAACAAGCCGCGCCCGACGAAGATACGCGCATTTTCCTGGCCTGGCGGATTCGTCATGGCTTGTCATTAGCGGATGCCGCGCGGGCATTGGGCATGACGCCGCGTACCATAAGCGCTTACGGCACCGGGGCCCGCCCTGTTCCGCGTTATATTGCCCTGGCCTGCAAGGGATGGGAAGCCGAGCATTCTTAGCTCTATGCTGTATGACGGCGGGATACTATATATTTATGGTTTGTCGCCGGATAATTACCTATTTCAATAAAAATATCCGTGAATGTAAACAATGAGCTAGCACCGTTCTAGGCCGGAGTAGAAGCGCGCGTCAGTTTCAATGCTTCCAGCACGGTATGCGGGCCGGCGGCGGGCCGGTTGGCATTTTCGCTTAAGTGCCGCCGCCAGGCGCGCGCGCCTGCCTCGCCGTGAAATAGGCCTAATATATGGCGGGTGATGCCATGCAAACGCTCTCCTTGCCGGAGCTGGTCTTCAATATAAGGTAGCAAATCCAGCGCAATTTGTTCGCGCGTTTTAAACGCTGGCGTTTCTTTTGTCCAAAGCCCGTCAACGTGCGCCAAAATATACGGATTATGGTAAACCTCGCGTCCCAGCATCACGCCGTCCAGGCGCTCAAGCCAATGGCGGCAGGTGTGCAAATCGGTCAGGCCGCCGTTGAGCACAAAGTTTAGATGCGGAAAATCTTGCTTCAGTTGCGCCACTACGTCGTAATGCAGGGGCGGGATTTCTCGGTTTTCCTTGGGCGACAAACCGCTAAGCCAGGCCTTGCGCGCATGCACGATAAAGGTTCGGCAGCCGGCGGCGGCAACGGTTTGGATAAAGTGTCGCAGTTCCGGGTAGCTGTCGCGCTCATCCACGCCGATGCGCGATTTCACCGTCACCGGAATGGAAACCTCGGCTTGCATCGCCGCCACGCATTCGGCCACCAGTTCCGGTTCCAGCATCAAGCAAGCGCCGAAACGGCCTTGTTGCACCCGGTCGCTGGGGCAGCCGACGTTCAGGTTGATTTCGTCGTAACCGAACTCCGCGCCGATGCGCGCGCAAGCGGCCAAGTCGGCCGGGTCGCTGCCGCCCAGTTGCAGCGCCACCGGATGCTCCGCGGGGTTGAAACGCAAATGCCGCGCCGCGTCACCGCGCAAAATAGCCCCGGTGGTGATCATTTCACTATACAGCAGCGCGTTTTTGCTCAGCAGACGGTGGAAGTAGCGGCAATGCCGGTCCGTCCAATCCAGCATGGGGGCCACGGAGAATAGATGATTGAAATTGTTGGGGTTCATGGGTTAGCGAAAGAGTTTGAAAGTTTGCAAATTTCAATGATTGGCACGATAATAGTACACCATGAATTCATGGTGTACTGTTTATGCGGACAATTCAGAAATGTTTGCGAGCGGATGTGGCGCCGTGGCCTATCTGGCGGCGATTGTCGCAAAAATTCAATGGCCGCTCTTTAAGCCCGAGGAGCATGTGGCGCTTGAATGACGCTGGTTCAATGGCGTTGGTGTTTTGCCATATATAGGGTGACTCAGCAAAACGGTAGGTATGGTGTTAAAATCAAATCGCTTGAGGAGCGCTACTATGCAAGTTAACGAAGTCACAATCAACCTCTTAAAAAGCTTTGAAGGTTGTCCCCCAAGGCCGGAATGGCCGGGTGGCGCTAGCGGCGTTACCTTAGGCTATGGCTGCGACATTGGAGCGGACCCCGCTAGCCTTTCCGCGTGGACGGCTTATCTCTCCTCCAACGACCTGGCGCGGTTGGAGCAAACCAAGGGTAAGACCGGCGCGGCTGCCCAAGCCGCGCTGGCCAGCGCGGCGGATATCGTCATTCCAGCGGACGCCGCCGAAGCCGTTTTCAAAAACTACACCTTACCGCGAGAAATAAACACTACATTAGAGGGGTTTCCGGGTTCGGATCTGCTGCCCGCGGATAGTTTTGGCGCGCTAGTATCCTTGGTTTACAATCGCGGCACTGAGCTTACAGGTCCGCGACGCGTCGAAATGCAAGCAATTCATAATAATCTAGCCGCCGGGCGCGCGGCCTGGATTGATATTGTTAACCAAATAGCGGCCATGACGCGGCTTTGGCCGGGCACGCCCACCGCGTCTAATCTGCCGGGGCGACGCCTAGCGGAAGCCGCGCTGTTCGCCATCGGCTTGCGGGGCGAAGGGCTTATGAGCGACGCCCTCATCAAGGGCGATTCCGGGGCTGCTGTGGAAAAACTACAAACTGCGCTGCATATCAATGCGGATGGGGCGTTCGGCTTTCAGACCTTGTTGGCGCTTTGGCATTATCAAGGCGGCTCCGGCCTTCCAGCCACCGGCATCGCCGACACGGCTACGCGGGCGGCGCTGGTGGTATAACGCCGCTTTCGCCGGATACCGTTGGCCAAACGTAAACGCTGTAATCGGCTTTTCCTAATGGCATAAACATTGAATCAATGTATGCGTAAGCATAGGCCCTGTCGTAAGGAGTCAGCATACTATCATTACCAGTCCAATGCGCGTGGCGCACTCGCAGCTCTGTCAGAGGCGGATTCGCCTTTATTTTTTAAAGGAATTCCCGCCGCGACGCGCCTAGTTCGCCACGAAACGGGCCCGGTTTGTTACAATAGTCGTTTACAAGCTGTTTCCGCAGGGTGTTCGCGTACTACGGCTTGCGTTAAATGAACTCCGTCTAGGCATAGGCGGCGCATGGAAACCACGGACACATGTCAGACTTCGCCAAAGAAATTTTTCCGGTCAATCTCGAAGACGAGATGAAACAGTCGTATCTGGATTACGCCATGAGCGTAATCGTGGGCCGGGCCTTGCCCGACGTGCGCGACGGCCTGAAACCGGTGCACCGGCGCGTGCTGTTCGCCATGAGCGAACTGGGCAACGATTGGAACAAGCCGTATAAAAAATCGGCTAGGGTGGTCGGCGACGTGATCGGTAAATACCACCCGCACGGCGACACGGCGGTGTACGACACCATCGTGCGCATGGCGCAGCCGTTTTCCTTGCGTTACATGCTGATCGACGGCCAGGGCAACTTCGGCTCCGTGGACGGCGACTCGCCGGCGGCGATGCGGTACACCGAGGTGCGCATGTCGCGCATCGCGCATGAATTATTGGCCGATCTGGACAAGGAAACCGTCGATTTCGTCGCCAACTACGACGAGTCTGAATCCGAGCCGGCGGTGCTGCCGACTCGAGTGCCGGTATTGCTGATCAACGGTTCGTCCGGCATCGCCGTCGGCATGGCCACCAATATTCCGCCGCACAACTTGGCGGAAGTCGTTAGCGCTTGCTTGGCCTTGATTGACAATCCAGATATCACCCTGCCGGAATTAATGCGCATCATCCCCGGCCCGGATTTTCCCACCGCCGGCATCATCAACGGCGCTTCCGGCATCGCCGAGGCCTACGCCACCGGGCGCGGGCGGATTCATTTGCGCGGGCGCAGCCATTTTGAGGATATCGGCGACAGCGGCCGCCAAGCCATCATTACCACTGAATTGCCCTATCAAGTCAACAAGGCGCGTTTGTTGGAGAAAATCGCCGAGCTGGTCAAGGAAGGCAAACTAGAGGGCATTTCCGCCTTGCGCGACGAATCCGACAAGGACGGCATGCGCATGGTGGTGGAACTGCGCCGCGGCGAGTCGCCGGACGTCGTGCTGAATAATTTGTACAAGCAAACCCAGTTGCAAACCGTGTTCGGCATCAATATGGTGGCGTTGGACGACGGCCGCCCGCGCTGCATGACGCTAAAAGAAATTTTGTGCGCCTTCATCAACCACCGGCGCGAAATCGTTACCCGGCGCACTTTGTACAATTTGCGCAAGGCGCGCGAACGGGCGCATATTTTAGAAGGCCTGGCGGTGGCCTTGGCCAATATCGACGCCATGATCGAGTTGATCAAGACCTCGCCCAATCCGCAGGAGGCCAAGGAAGGCCTGCTGGCGCGCACCTGGGAGGCCGGTCTGGTCAACGCCTTGCTGGAGCGCGCGGACGCCGAGCGCTCGCGGCCGGAGGATTTGGGCGCTGAATTCGGCTTGTTCAACGGCCAGTACCGCTTGTCCGAAACCCAAGCGCAAGCGATACTGGACTTGCGCCTGCATCGTTTGACCGGCTTGGAACAGGAGAAAATTGTCAATGAATACAAGGAATTGTTATTGCAAATTGACGGCTATTTGCTGATTTTGGGCAGCGACGAACGCCTGATGGAGGTGATCCGCGAGGAATTGACCGACATCAAAAACCAATATTCCGACGCGCGGCGCACGGAAATCGTGATGGATTATTCCAATTTGTCGGACGAGGATTTAATCACCGAGGAGCACATGGTGGTTACCATGTCGCACGAGGGCTATGTTAAAACCCAGCCGCTGACCGATTACCGGGCCCAAAAACGCGGCGGCCGCGGCAAATCCGCCACCGCCACCAAGGAAAACGATTTTATCGAAAAACTGATTATCGCCAATACCCATGACACCATTTTGTGCTTTTCCTCGCGCGGCAAGGTGTATTGGCTGCGGGTGTTTAATTTGCCGGTAGCCAGCCGGGCGTCGTCGGGCAAGCCGTTCGTCAATTTGCTGCCGTTGGAAGAGGGCGAAAAAATCAACGCCATGTTGCGGGTGCGTGAATATAGCGAGGATAAATTCGTGTTCATGGCCACTGCTTCCGGCGTGGTCAAGAAAACCCCGCTGGTCGAATTTGAGCGCCAGCGCAGCAACGGTAAGATCGCCATAGACCTGAGCGAGAACGACGCCCTGGTGGGGGTGGCGATTACCGACGGTCAACAAAACGTATTGCTGTTCAGCAGCGACGGCAAGGCGGTGTGTTTCAACGAAACCGACGTCCGCTCCATGGGGCGCGGCGCGGCCGGCGTGCGCGGCATCCGCTTGCAAGACGGTCAGAGCGTGATATCTTTAATTATCGCCAGCGAAGGCACGGTATTGAACGTCACCGAAAACGGTTACGGCAAGCGTACCAAGTTGGAGGAATTTACTCAACACCGGCGCGGCGGCCAGGGTTTGATCGCGATACAGACGTCCGAGCGCAACGGCGCGGTGGTGGGCGCGGTATTGGTCAACGATCAAGACGAAATCATGCTGATCACCAACGGCGGCATCTTGGTGCGCACCCGCGTCAATGAAATTTCCGTGGTCGGCCGCAATACGCAAGGCGTGATGGTGATACGCTTGGACAAAGGCGAAAAAGTGGTCGGCGTGGATCGGATTGAAGGCCTGGACGAGGAGTCCGATGAAATTGACGAGGCCGCCGAGAACGAGATCAATGAAAACGAAACCAACGAAAACGAAACCAACGTCGACGGCGCGCCGGATGACGCGCCTTAATTAGAATCCTTATAGTGAAGAGGAATCATGTCTAGAATCTATAATTTCAGCGCCGGACCTTCCGCCTTGCCGGAAGAAGTACTGGCCCAAGCCAGGGATGAAATGCTGGAATACGGCGCTAGCGGTATGTCGGTGATGGAAATGAGTCACCGCGGCAAGGATTTCATGCACATCGCCGCGCGCATGAAAACTGATTTTATCGAGCTGATGCAGGCGCCTAGCCACTATCAGGTGTTGTTTTTGCAAGCCGGGGCCACGGCGCAATTCGCCATGATTCCGCACAATCTGCTGGCCGGGCGCACCGTCGCCAGCTATGTGAATACCGGTTCTTGGTCCAGTAGCGCGATTAAGGAAGCGGCCAAGTATTGCCGCGTGCACCTCGCCGCCAGCGCCGAGGCCGACAAATTCACCCGCATTCCCGAACCAGCCGGCTGGGATATCTCAGCCGACAGCGCTTATTTGCATTACACATCCAACGAGACGATTAACGGCGTCGAGTTCGACTTTATTCCCGAATCCGGCGGCCTGCCGCTGGTGTGCGATATGTCGTCCAACATTTTGTCGCGCCCGGTTGACGTTAGCCGATTCGGATTGATTTACGCCGGCGCGCAAAAGAACATGGGGCCGGCCGGGGTGACGGTGGTCATTGTGCGCGAGGATTTGCTGGGCCATGCCCGGCCGGACACGCCGGCGGTGTTCGATTACGCCTTGCAGGCCAAAAGCGAATCCATGCTGAACACGCCGCCGACCTATAACTGGTATTTGCTGGGTTTGGTGTTGCAGTGGCTAAAGCGGCAAGGCGGCGTGGCGGCAATAGAGCAAGTGAATATCGCTAAGGCGCAAAAATTGTATCAAGCCATCGACAGTTCTAGTCTTTATAGCAATCCGGTGCATAAGAACTGCCGCTCGCGCATGAACGTGCCGTTCGTATTGCGCGACGCCGCCTTGGACGCCGAATTTTTAAGCAAGGCCGAGGCCAACGGTCTGAGCGGCTTGCAAGGCCATCGTTCGGTTGGCGGCATGCGCGCCAGTATTTACAACGCCATGCCGGAGGCGGGGGTGGATGCCTTGATCGCCTTCATGGCGGAATTCGAGCGCACGCATTAATCCGCCATGGCCGATATTATCCCGCTCTCCGACTTGCGCGCGCGCATAGACGGCATAGACCGGCAAATTCTGGAACTGATGAACCAGCGCGCTGAGTGCGCGCTGGAAGTGGCGCGCACTAAATTGGCGGCCGGCGAAAGCGGGAGTTTTTACCGTCCGGACCGCGAGGCCCTGGTGTTGCGCCGCATCAAGGAACTGAACGCGGGGCCGCTGGGAGACGAATCGGCCATGTTTCTGTTCCGGGAAATCATGTCGGCTTGTCTGGCCTTGGAAAGGCCGCTGGAAGTGGCTTTTTTAGGGCCGAGCGGCACTTTTAGCCAGCAGGCGCTGCAAAAGCATTTCGGCCACGCCGTGAATGCCGTGCCGGTGTCCGCCATCGGCGATATTTTTCACGCGGTGGACACCGGGCTATGCCAATTCGGCGTGGCGCCGGTGGAAAACTCCACCGAAGGCGTCATCGCCCACACCCTGGACCGATTCATGGACTCGGAGCTGAATATCTGCGGCGAGGTAGAGATACGCATCCGCCAGCACCTGCTGGGCAATGTGGACGCCTTGAGCCGGATACAAGGCGTGTATTCGCACCAGCAATCGCTGGCGCAATGCCGCGGCTGGCTGCGGCAAAACCTGCCCGGCGTCAATTGCGTCGCCGTCAGCAGCAACGCCGAGGCCGCGCGCCTTGCGGCGCAAGAGCCCGGCATGGCCGCCATCGCCGGCGCGGCGGCGGCGGAAGTGTATGGCCTAAGCGTGCTGGCCAGCCATATTGAAGATGAGGCCAACAACACCACCCGCTTTATCATCATCGGCCGGCAGCAACCGCAAGCCACCGGGGCCGACAAAACCTCTCTGTTACTCTCCGCCGACAACCAACCCGGCGCGTTATATCGCATACTAGCGCCATTCAACGAATACGGCATCAGCATGATGCACATAGAATCCCGCCCCTCGCGACAGCGGCTGTGGGAATACGTGTTTTTCATAGACATAGAAGGGCACCAGGATGACGCGCAGGTTGCGCGGGCGTTGGAGGATTTGCGTTTGCAGGTGCGGTATTTAAGGGTGTTGGGGTCTTATCCGCGGGCGGTGTTTTAGGGCGGTCTGCATCCGCAAAACACGCCGTCCTTGCACCACGCCAGGTTTATGAACACGCCCCCGGCGTGAAAATAGTTGAGGTAATTGGTAAGGCATGGTAGAAATAAGTTGCAACAATTGCAACGTTGAAAGAGGTCTTTATGAATGTAACAATAGGAGTAAAGCTAGACGAAGCAACGCGGGAGCGTTTAAAGTCACTAGAGAAAATAAAGCAGCGTTCACCGCATTGGTTGTTGCGGGAAGCTATTATGGAATATATTGAAAAAGAGGAAGCCTTTGAAGCGCGTAACCGTGAAGCCGATGCAGCTTGGGAAGAATACAGGCTAACGGGAAAAGGCGTTACACATGAAGCAATGTTGGCATGGTTTGATGACCTAGAAGCTGGTAAGGATACTGAATGTCCAAACCCGGAATTGATTTAATATGGTCGCCGGCGGCGCAACGCGATCTAAACCGATTATATCGTTTTATTAAATCAGAAAATCCAGAGGCGGCAAAGCGTTCAGTTCAAGCAATTAGAAAAACCGCCATTTCTTTAGTAAATTTTCCAGCTTTGGGCAAAAAGTTAGAAGGTCGTCAAGACCGTGAAGTGTTTGTTCCCTTCGGGAAGCGCGGTTATGTCATAAGATACCGATTAGACGGCGTTATTCCAATAATATTAAGAGTTTGGCACTCATTGGAAAACGAGCGAGAATAAATCCACCGGCTAGGCTTCGGCTAAAAGAGTTTCTCGTTGCATATTAGTGAGCATAAGCCCCACGCGATGTGGTTGCAGTATGTGCTTGAATATGATATCGACCAGCGCGACGAATTTCTTCTATTTGTTCTTCACATGTTACTAATTAACTCTGAGCCCCTTTTTGAGTTGCTTTTGGGGGGTGTTTTGTGTAAACTTTGGAAGTTTAGGGCGCGCATTTCTACATATCAATCATCCGCATGAATAGATTTTTACCGCTTGTCGCCGCCGGAGTGCGGCATTTGACGCCGTATCAGCCGGGAAAACCGATAGAAGAATTGGAACGCGAACTAGGCTTGATTCACATCGTCAAGCTGGCGTCGAATGAAAATCCCCTGGGACTGGGCGAGCGGGCCAAGGCGGCTATTGCCGCCGCCAGCGCGGACATAGCGCGTTATCCTGACGGTGGCGGATTTTCATTGAAAGCGGCCTTGGCGGCCAAGCATAGCATTCAGCCGGGGCAAATTACGCTGGGCAACGGCTCCAGCGAGATTTTGGAGCTGGCGGCGCGGGCGTTTTTGACGCCCGAGCACGAATCCGTGTTCGCGCGGCACGCTTTCGCCTTGTATCCGATTCTGACCCAAGCGGCGGGGGCGGTGGCGCGGATTGCTCCGGCGCGCGATTACGGTCACGATTTGGCGGCGATGCGCGCCTTGATCAATGAGCGCACGCGGCTGGCGTTTATCGCCAACCCTAACAATCCGACCGGCGTGTTGCTAAGCCCGAGCGAAGTGGAGGCGTTTATCGCCGAGTTGCCGGAACACGTGATTTGCGTGCTGGACGAGGCTTATTATGAATTCGTGGCTCCGGAACTGCGCGCCGAGACCTTGCATTGGCCGGAGCGTTACCCCAATTTGCTGGTAACCCGCACCTTCTCAAAAGCCTATGGTTTGGCTGGTTTGCGTATCGGTTACGGCGTGTCGTCGCCGGAATTGGCGGATATTTTGAACCGGGTGCGGCAGCCGTTTAACAATAGCAACTTGGCCTTGGCGGCGGCCGAGGCGGCGCTGGATGACGCGGATTTTCTGCAACGCACCCTGGCGCTTAACCAAGCCGGCATGCGTCAATTAACCGAGGCTTTCGCTGAACTCGGGTTGGAATGGATACCCTCGCACGGCAATTTCATCGCCGTGCGGGTGGGCGAAGGCGCGTTTTCCGTGTATGAAGCCTTGCTGCGCAAGGGTGTGATCGTGCGGCCGGTGGCCAATTATGATTTGCCTGAGTATGTGCGCGTCAGTATAGGTACGGAAGCAGAAAACCAAACCTTTATTGAGGCCTTGCGGCAGGTGCTGGCGGGTGTTTGAGCGGCTGTGCATCATAGGCGCGGGCTTGATCGGCGGCTCGGTGGCTTTGGCCGCGCGGGCTAACGGTTTATGTTCCAATATCGTGGCCTATGGCCGCGAGGCGGATGCGCCGAATCTGCAAACGGCTTTGGAATTGGGCGTGGTGGACGCCTGTTTCACCGATCTGGAACCGGCGCTGGCCGGCGCGGACCTGGTGTTGATCGCAGTTCCGGTTGGTGCGGTGACCGGGGTGTTCCGCCAATTGCGGCCGTTTTGGTCTGAAACGGCGGTTTACACCGACGTGTGCAGCGCCAAGGGCAGCGTATTGGCGGCGGCGGTTGAAGTATTCGGCCGCGCGCCGGCCAATTTTATCGCCGCGCATCCTATCGCCGGCGCGGAACGTAGCGGCGCGGCGGCGGCGCAAGCCGATTTGTTTCAACAGCGGCGTTTGATTATCACGCCTGACGCCGGCAGCGACCCTAGCGCGCTGCAAAAAGTGCAAGCCTTCTGGCAAGCCATGGGGGCATGGGTGTCGCTCATGACGCCGGCGCATCATGATACGGTGTTCGCCGCCACCAGCCATTTGCCGCATTTGTTGGCCTTCGCTCTGGTCGGCTTGCTGGGCCGGCAGGATGAGCAGCGCGAGATTTTCAAGTTCGCCGCCGGCGGGTTTCGCGATTTTAGCCGTATCGCTTCCAGCGACCCGACCATGTGGGTGGACATCGCCCTGGCCAACCGGGCGGAAATTCTACCCTTGTTGCAAGAATACCGGGCCGAACTGAGCCTGCTGGAGCGCATGCTGCAAGAACGGCGGCCTGACGAATTGTTTCAGGCGTTTAGCTACGCCAAAAACGCGCGGCAACGCTATCTCGATCAACTTGACGACTATAATAATGACCATGACTCACGGAACACTGTTTAAATTACAACCGGGCGGTAGCCTGCAAGGTGAAATTCGAGTGCCGGGCGATAAATCCATGTCGCACCGCTCCATCATGCTGGGTTCTCTGGCGGAAGGCGTCACCCGCGTGCGCGGTTTTTTGAATGCCGAGGACGCGATTTCCACCTTGGAGGCGTTCCGCGCCATGGGTGTGCAAATCGAAGGCCCGGTGAACGGCGAAGTGACCATCCACGGCGTCGGCAAACACGGTTTAAAACAGCCGGAAAAACCGTTGTATCTCGGCAATTCCGGCACCTCCATGCGCTTGTTGAGCGGTTTATTGTCCGCGCAGCCGTTCGATACCGTGCTGACCGGCGACAAATCCTTGGAATCGCGCCCCATGCGCCGGGTGACCGAGCCTTTGGCCTTGATGGGCGCGCGCATCGAAACCCAGCCCAATGGCACCGCGCCGCTGCATATCCACGGCAATCCCGATTTACAAGGCATTGATTATTTGATGCCCATCGCCAGCGCCCAGGTTAAATCCTGTTTGTTGCTGGCCGGCATGTTCGCCGGCGGGGTTACCCGCGTCACCGAACCCGCGCCGACTCGCGATCACACCGAGCGCATGTTGAACGGCTTTGGTTATCCGGTCCAGCGTGAAGGCGCGACGGCCATCATCGACAATAGCGGCAAATTGACCTCGGCCGAAATCGACGTGCCGAGCGATATTTCCTCGGCGGCGTTTTTTCTGGTCGGCGCGAGTATCGCCCCGGATTCCGACGTGACCTTGCGTCACGTCGGGATTAACCCGACCCGCACCGGCGTCATCGATATTTTGCGTTTGATGGGCGCTAACATAGAATTGTTGAATCAGCGTGAAGTCGGCGGCGAGCCGGTGGCGGACTTGCGCGTACGGTCCGCCGTTTTGCACGGTATAGAAATACCTGAAGATTTGGTGCCGTTGGCAATAGACGAATTTCCGGTGCTGTTCGTGGCGGCGGCTTGCGCCGGCGGCCGCACCGTGTTGACCGGAGCCAAGGAATTGCGGGTGAAGGAATCCGACCGGATTCAAGTGATGGCCGACGGTCTGCAAATTTTGGGCGTGGACGCGCAACCGACCGAGGACGGCATGATTATCCAAGGCGGCGGCCCCATCGGCGGCGGCGAGGTGGATTCGCACGGCGACCATAGAATCGCCATGTCGTTTTCAATCGCCGCGCTCCGCGCCGGCGGCGAAATCACGATCAAGGATTGCGCTAACGTCAACACCTCGTTCCCGGAGTTTGCGCAATTGGCGCGGCATTTGGGCTTGCAATTGAGCGTGCTGAAATAAATGCCTGTTCCGGTATTGACCATAGACGGTCCCAGCGGCGCCGGCAAGGGCACCGTCAGCCGTCTGGCGGCCAAGCGTTTGGGCTGGCATTATTTGGACAGTGGCGCTATCTATCGCGCGCTGGGTTTAGCCGCGGTGCAAGCCGGCCTGGATTTGCATGATAGCGCCGGCGTTTGTGGCGTAGCGGCGGAAATGCAACTACACTTCGATTGCGGTGACGTGTTTACCGTTAGGCTGAACGGACTGGACGTCACCACCCAATTGGCGGGCGAGACCGCCGGTAAAAATGCCTCTCTCATTGCCGCCGACCCGGCGGTGCGGCAAGCTTTATTCCAAAAACAAATGGATTTTAGACGGCCGCCCGGTCTGGTGGCCGACGGCCGCGATATGGGCAGCGTGGTGTTTCCGGATGCGGCTTACAAGGTGTTTTTGACCGCCAGTAGCGAGCAGCGAGCGTTACGCCGATATAAGCAGTTGAAAGAAAAAGGGATTGATGCTAATCTTATACAAATACGGAGCGAGATCGAACAACGCGATCAACGTGACCGGGAACGGGCCGTGGCGCCGCTGGTTGCGCCGGAAGGCGCGTTATATCTGGATTCTTCCGATTTGAGCATTGAACAAGCGCTGGAATCGGTATTGAATTTAGTTCGCGGGGACTAAAACGAGGGCGGCCGCCAAATCGCTTGAGCGGCTTTTTTTAATTTTTTTACTTAGATAAAAGCTTGTGGTTGTATGAACAAGCTTGGGAAATACGAGAATGAGCGAAAGCTTTGCACAACTGTTGGAAGAAAGTTTTGCCAAGACCGAAATGCGTCCTGGCGCTATGTTGATCGGTACTGTTATTGATATCGAGAACGAATTTGTGATCGTCAGTACGCAAGCCAAATCGGAAGGCGTTATTCCGAAATGGCAATTTTTGAATGCGGATGGCGATTTAGAAGTCAATGTCGGTGACGAGATTGAAGTAGCCTTGGACATGTTTGAAGACGGCTTGGGTTCCACGCTGTTGTCGCGCGACAAGGCGAAGAAAAGCAAGGCTTGGAGCGAACTGGAAAAAGCCTTCGAAAAACAAGAAACCATCGTTGGCCGTATCAACGGCAAAGTACGCGGCGGTTTCACAGTGGCGGTCGGTGCGTTGCGCGCGTTCCTGCCGGGATCGTTGGTGGATGTTCGCCCGATACGCGATACAACATTTTTGGAAAACCGCGATCTGGAATTCAAAGTCATTAAAATCGACCAAAAACGCAACAACGTGGTGTTGTCGCGCCGCGCGGTGGTGGAAAGCGAGTACAGCGCCGAGCGGGAAGAGTTGGTCAAAACCCTGCAAGACGGCGCAGTGGTTACCGGGGTGGTCAAAAACCTCACCGATTACGGCGCGTTCATCGATTTGGGCGGCGTGGACGGTTTGTTGCACATCACCGACATGGCTTGGCGTCGCGTGCGTCATCCGTCCGAGTGCGTGGAAATCGGTCAGGAAGTCAAGGTCAAGGTTCTCAAGTTCGACAAGGACAAAACCCGCGTCTCGCTGGGCATGAAGCAGTTGGAAGAAGATCCGTGGCAAAATATCGCCCGCCGTTATCCGGCCGGCAGCCGCGTGTTCGGCAAGGTCAACAACTTGGCCGATTACGGCTGCTTCGTCGAGATCGAGGAAGGCGTGGAAGGCTTGGTGCACGTTTCCGAAATGGATTGGACCAACAAAAACGTCAATCCGTCTAAAGTCGTGCAACTGGGCGATGAAGTGGAAGTCATGGTGCTGGAGATCGACGAAGATCGCCGCCGTATTTCCTTGGGCATGAAACAATGCCGTTCCAATCCTTGGGACGAATTCGCCGCCACGCACAACAAAGGCGACAAAATCAGCGGCAAAATCAAATCCATCACCGATTTCGGCATTTTCATCGGTCTGGATGGCGGCATCGACGGTTTGGTGCACATGTCCGACATCAGCTGGAACGAAAACGATGAGGAAGCGATTCGCGCCTTCAAAAAAGGCGACGAAGTTGAAACCGTTATTTTGGCGGTTGACTCGGAGCGCGAGCGTATCTCCCTTGGCATTAAGCAGCTGGAGCAGGACCCGTTCCAAAATTACATTGCCTTGCATGAAAAAGGTAGTCTGGTAAGAGGTGTGGTTAAAGAAATCGACGCCAAGGGCGCGGTGGTCACCTTAGCGGATAACGTAGAGGGCTATTTGCGCGCTTCCGAAATTCAACGCGACCGGGTTGAGGACGCCCGCACCTTGTTGAAGGAAGGCGACGAAATCGAAGCCAAATTTATCGGCGTGGATAAGAAAACCAAATCCATTTCCTTGTCCATCAAGGCCAAGGACGCGGAAGAAGAATCCAACGCCATTAAGGATTATTCGCAACAAAACGCTGGCACAGCCACCTTGGGCGATATCTTTAAGCAAATAGATAAATAATCGTTAATGTTAAGGGCGTTATGGACGGGTTCCATATCGCCCTTTTTTAATCGTTAGGATTAGCTGTGACGAAATCAGAATTAATAGAAGTGTTAGCAAGAAAACAACAACATCTGGCGCTCAAAGACGTGGAATTAGCGGTCAGATGCGTTATCGAACATTTAAGTGAAACGCTGGCCAACGGAGAACGTATAGAAATCAGAGGGTTCGGCAGCTTTTCGCTGCATCATCGCGCCGCGCGCCTGGGCCGTAACCCTAAAACTGGTGAATCGGTTTCATTGACCGAAAAGCATGTCCCGCATTTTAAGCCGGGTAAGGAATTGCGCGATATGGTGGACGCCTCGCGTGAAAAATATAAGATCGTGGATTGATTTGTAATTGATGGTTGCCGTCCGCGACAACAGAGATTATCATAATGAATCATTCGCGGTCGGAGATGATCCATGTATTTATTTCATCACGATTATTCGTTCGATCCCTGTTACGGCTATCAGCTGATTGATTTGCTGGAGGTGCGGGCTCCCGCCTCTCCAGCGTCGTTCGCCGATTATTGGCGGCGGCGTTACGTGCAAACCATGACGCAGGCGGCGGATTTTACTTTATCCGCCCAAGGAGAGTATGCCGGTTATCAGGTGTTCGATATTCAGTACCGTTCAACTCGGGACGTTAAAATCAACGGCTGGTTGTTGATTCCGAAGAATGGTGAGGTACGCCAAGCGATTGTCGTTGGCCACGGCTACGGCGGGCGCGAACAACCGGATTATCATTTGGATATTCCGGGCGCGGCGCTGCTGTTTCCTTGTTTCCGCGGCTTGGGGCGCAGCCCCTTGCCTGGCGTATCCTCCGATCCTAGGCAACATGTATTGCACGGCATTGAACATCCGGACAGTTACATACTTGGCGGTTGCGTTGAGGATGTGTGGATGGCGGTCGGCGTATTGTTAAAAAAGTTTCCGCAAACCGCCGGCCGCATCGGCTATATGGGCATTAGTTTTAGCGGCGGCATCGGCGCGTTGGCCGTTCCGTGGGACACGCGCATAAAGCGCGCGCATTTTAACGTGCCGACCTTTGGCTACCAGCAATTGCGGCTGACCTTGCCGACCGTCGGCAGCGCGGCGGCCTTGCAGGATTATACGCAACATGGCCATAACGCTGTTGACACATTAAAACTGTATGATGCCGCATTTGCCGCCGTTTACGCTTGGCAACCGGCGCATTTCGCCCTGGCTGAATTCGACCCGGTGGTGGCCCCGCCCGGCCAGTTCGCCATACATAACGCTTGGGCGGGTAAAAAACAGTTGTTTGTATTGGAAGCAGGGCATTTTGATTATCCCAATCGGATAACTCAAGAACAACAATTGCTAACAGAGCTAAGGAATTTTTTTGGGAGCTGATTCGCCCTTTGTATGCATCGCGAATATCATCATTGGTACACCCCTCGGCTGGGCCGGGACATGGAATTTTTAGTCTTCGGTCACGCCGGCGCCAAGGTGCTGGTGTTTCCTACCCGGGACGGCAGGTTTTATGAATACGAGAATCTAGGGATAGTCGAGAGTCTGCGCGACAAGATAGAAGCCGGGCATTTGCAACTTTATTGCGTGGACAGTATAGACCACGAAACCTTCTACTGTTTTTGGAACAATCCCGAGGATCGCATCAAGCGGCATATCGAGTTTGAAAATTACTTGTTGGAGGAAATTCTGCCGTTCATGGATGAGAATAATCCGTATCCGTGCAAGATTGCCCACGGTTGCAGCTTGGGCGCTTACCATGCCGCGAACATTGCATTTAGACATCCGCACTTGTTTCAAAAACTGGCCGCCTTCTCCGGCCGTTTCGATCTGACCATGGAAGTCGAAAATTTCAAGAATTTGTTGAACGGATTTTACAACGACGACGTTTACTTCCACACTCCGACGCATTTTTTGCCGAATCTGGAAAACGAACTGCAACTCCACGCGCTACGCAGCATGGATATCGTGCTGGCTATCGGCAAGCAAGACCCGTTCCTTGGCAATAACCATGAATTGAGCCGGATTTTAACTCAAAAAGGCGTGCGTCATGCCTTGCATGAATGGGAGGGAAGGGCGCATCGCGGCCGCTATTGGCGCATGATGGCCCCGCTGTATTTATAAGGCTTATTTTTACCCGATTATCAAAACAGGATGCGCTAAGGAGCGTGAATCGGATTAATCATGTCTCTTCGCGAGCGATGCGCTTCATTGCATTCAGCGCATCCCATGGATGTTTTGATTACCTGTCACTATTCAGTGGCGGGGGTTTGATTTTCTTGCTTGATTTCCGCCAACAAATCGTAAAACTCTTCCCGTTGCCCCAACACGAAGTTTTTGCTTTCTTCGGCGGCGTTAGTGCCTAATGCAACGATTTCCTTGCGGTATTTAAACGTCAAATAGCCCGCCGCCACGCCGGCGGAGAATAACGCCGCGGGGTGGGCCAGCAACTTGCCGCCCAGACTTTTGCCGACGTGGCCGACAAAGGATACGGCAAGTCCCAAGGCTAGACCCTGGATCAGAATTTCGCCTTTTTTCGCCGGAGGGGTCTGGTTGCCGGGAACGAGAGTGTTTAGCGGTTCGCTCATAAATAATTCTCCTGATTGAAGATGAGTTTTAGCAAATGATTGTATCAACAAATGATGGTATCAAGCTGATGGTATCAAGCTGATGGGTAACGCTTGATCGCGGCGGGCGCGCTGTAATGGATTATAAGCTGTATTGTTGTTTATTGCGCCGCTTCCCGACAACGCCGCCAGTTTTCACTTAAAGATGCCAGCGCGCCGCGCCAAGCCGTTTGCCATTCGTCCAGCCAATGCCGTAGACAGCTTTCCGCCGCCTTTGAGGCGGCGGCATCCGACGGTGGCTTATCGACCACGATAAACGAGCCGGGTATCATGCCCATCCAACAACTCCATGGCACTATGCCGGTTTCGTGCGGGGTGAATTCCACGATTTGCACGCCCGAATGCAATTCGATTCTGAGTCCGTATTTGGGAACCAGGATCACGCGATTACAGGTATTCAACTCCTTGCCGTTGATGCTCCACCGCACCGGTATGTCTTTTTGCAGCACGAATTGGTTGGGCGCGAAGCGGCCGGGTATGACATCCATGTTGATGCTTTGCTCGGCCGGCGGTTGGGAAGGGGCTGTGACGATAGGCAGCAGGCGCGCCGTAAGCTCGGCTTGCAAGCTGTTAAAATCCAGCCCGGAGCCGGTGACCGCCAAGCCGCGGTTCAGCATGACGCCGCCCAGCGCCATGACGACCCCGCCTGAGACTTTTAGTAGCTTGGGTGTCAGGTTGGCGGAGAGCAGACTGGTTAAAAAACCGAAACCCAGTAGCAAGGGCAAGGTTCCAAGGCCGAAAAAAAACAGGATTTCCGCGCCCTCGCGCCAGCCGCCGGAGCCGGCCGCCATGACGTACATGGCTTGCAGCGGGCCGCAGATGATCATTAAGCCGTTGAGCAGGCCAATTATAAACGGATGGCTGTGTTTGCGGTACTCTTTGCCGATAAAGCGCATCAGAAAACCGGGCGTTCTGATTTGAAAATGGTTGAGCGCCGGGAACACTTCCAGCATATGCAAGCCGAATAAAATTAGGAAGATTCCGGCGGCGACGCCAGCCACGCCTTGGGCATGCGGCGTGAAAGAGATGATGGCCCCGAATTCACCCAATAGCGCGCCGATGACGGTATAGGACACGGTTTTACCGGCCCCGTACAGAAAATGCGTCAAATGCGGTTTTTGCTTGGCCATGGCGCTTTTGGCCGTATAACTGAGCACCAGCGAGCCGCACATGCCGACGCAATGAAAACTGGTTAAAAACCCAACCATTAGCAATAGGCCGTCATTCATGTCCGCGCCGAATTTGGGCAATTCGGCGTGCAAAGTGAACCAACTATCCAGCCACAGAATGAATAGCATGCCGCTTAACGCCAGGACAATGGCCGCGAATTTTTTAAGTAAAATCCGGGTTGACTGTTTGGCGGGTGTGGTCATTTCGGGGCCGTTCGGTTGCTTGGGTTAGACGGTAATGCCGGGATAATGACATATTAAGTCATGCGCTGGACCCGCGGCAATATTTCGCCATTCCTGATTGTAAAGACTTATGTTGTTTAAACAGCAGGTAAGCCGAAAAAGTATGCCCAAGCCGCCTACTCCAGCATGACCTGCTCGCATGCAGCCGGCAATGGCTGCGGCGGGGCGGGTTTGGCCGGTTTGCTCGGTTGCTTGGCTTCCTTGGAAAACCACCAATCCAGGCTGGCGTCGCAGCCGTCGCCGGCGGGTAGGCTGTCTTGTTTTTCGCAGTGCGGGCTGTCAGCGGGGCAAACTAGGCGCACGTGAAAATGGTCTTCGTGCAGCCACCAGGGCCGGATTTTGGCCAACCAGGCGCTTGAGCCAGACGTTTTATGCCGGCAGAGCTCGCGTTTAATCGCCGCGTTGACAAAAATCCGATCCACTTTTGCGTCCCTGGCCGCCGCTTCCAGCATTTTGGCTTGTCTGGCCGACCAGTTGCCGGGGATAAGCTGGTCGTTGCGTAAATTAACCATCGGCGCGGCGCTTAATTTTTCCCGCTCTTCTTGGCTTAATCGCGCGCCGCTTTTGAGCGGCATAAACCAAATGTCCGCGTCTAATCCGGTCTGATGGCTGCGGTGGCCGCTTAAGGTTGGCCCGCCGCGAGCCTGGCTCAAATCACCGATCAACAAATCGACTTGCTGGGCGCCGGCCATGCTTCGCCCAAAGTTTTGGATAAAATCGATTAAATCCGGGTGGCCGTAATAGCGGCGGCGGGATAAACGCATCACTTGATAGCCGGGGCCGCTAAGCGGCAAGGCTTGAGCGCCGCGCAAACAGCCGTGCGTGTAGCCGCCTATGCTTTCAGGGGAGTGCGCGCTAGGCGAAGAAATAGCGGACCAGGCTTTGGCGGTTTCGTCGGCGCGGCTATAGTTAGCCGCTAGCAGACCGAAGGCTAAACAGCCGATTTTTATAAATCCAAGTCTTGATTGCATAGTCTGTTATAAGGTTGCGGTTTCGTTTATTTTAAACGAAACCGCTAGTCAATACAGGGATCGGCAGAGCAAACGCCATTAGCGCGGCTCTGATTCAAGCTGCCGCAAAATACTACGAGTTGCTAGTGTCTAAATGATCCACGGCCCGCTTTATCGCATTGGGGCCTGGGCGGCGAGCATAAAGGCGCCGGCTAGCATCCTAAGCCAGGACCACCCTAAAATCACCAACCACCTAAGGCCTTGGCGGGCGGGGAAGGCTAGTAGCGAGTGTTGCCCGCACGGATGCGGGCAT
>CAIYSZ010000049.1 GCA_903928965.1 uncultured Pseudomonadota bacterium | reverse complement strand
TACTCGCTTTTTGGCTTCCGGCGGGTATCGGCCAAAAGCTGACGAATGGCTTTGCTGGTGAACGTCCGGTTATTGACCTATAGTTGCCTTGGGTAGGATGTGCCAACCAACGGGCGGCGCATCAATTGGGTCTCCGAGTTATAATGTTAAACTGTCAATTATGGTCAAATAACGTAGGCCCTACATTGAATGCGCGATATGGTTTTTTTTACCGTAAATCTTGCCGAAAGCAGGGGAAACCGATTAATTGATGGTATTTAAATCGAATGATGCGCCGCCCGTTGGTTGGCACATCCTACACGCTTTCGACGAATTTGTTAGAGCAAATTACGTAACGAAGAGGGAAGAACATAATCAGCGCCATGCTCACCAGAGCGATCTCTAAGCGACTGAATTACAGCGTTTTTTGTATTGTTTGGCAGTGATTGAAGTTCACCGGTAAATCGAGTGATCCCAAGCTCTGAAAATGATGCTGGAAAAATTTTTGTTGTGATAAAGCCATGTGGGAAATTTTGGGAAATTTCTGCATCCATCCCGAAATAATGAAGGGCAGTTTCTTGTGTAAGTTGAACCCAATATGGAAACCGCACGACTTTATAACCTAAAGAATAGGCAACGGCATCTTTTTCAGCATCAACTTTGATTTTTAGACTGTCCCAGTAATGCTTATCCCCGTCGAACTCTACAATCGTAATTTGATCACCGATAGAGTAAGCCATATCCCAACGCCTACGGCTATTCGGAACTATTAACTCTCTACCCCGCCAATTGCCATCACCGACAATAGCACGGATGGCGGTTTCAAGCTTTGCTTGAGTTAAGTATCCCTCAATGGTGATCATATTTGCTCTAACAATGATTTAAAAAAGTTCCTGTAATCATCCCACAATGAGCGATATACGGTTTATTTTATCATTAATAAATGTCTGCTATGCGGCTTTTAACTGCCATTTTATTAAATACAGTGTATGTCCACTTAGGGTCGATCTTTGCCCGTTCGCAAGCGCGGCGGTTACATAAATTATAACCGCCGCCATGAATTAAAACATCAAACTTCTGTCTGTTCCGAAATTTCTAACGCATCATCGACCTCTATTCCGAGATATCTCACCGTGCTCTCAAGCTTGGTATGACCAAGCAGCAGTTGAACGGCTCGCAAGTTTTTTGTTCGACGATAAATCAATGTGGCTTTAGTCCTGCGCATTGTGTGAGTTCCATATGCAGCCGGATCAAGACCAATAGATGTGACCCAGTGTTCAACAATTCGGGCATATTGCCGCGTAGAGATGTGTGGCGAATCGTGAATTCGACTTGGAAACAGAAACTTATCTGACTTCAATTGAGCCTAGTTAATCCAATTTGCTAACGAATCTCTGGTTTGCTTAGTTATCTCAAATTGAACCGGTCTATGCGTTTTTTGTTGCATTATAATTGCGCGTGATGACACTCGACCACCTTGCGAAACATCGCAAACTTTAAGTTTTACCAAATCACATCCCCGGAGTTTGCTATCAATGGCAAGATTGAAGAGCGCCAGTTCACGGGTGTTTTTGGCCATCTGCAAACGGATACGAATCGCCCAGATTTCTTTCAATTTTAGCGGTGATTTTTGGCCAATCAACTGGCCTTTATTCCATGGTGTGTGTACATTGCTTTGGATATTTTGGTTCATGACAAACTCCAAATAATTGTTTAAGGAGATTTATTGTCATGCAACTTACTTCTTAACTGGTAGGAACGGGCGGTGACCGGCCATAACCCGCCAGACGGAACACACATGCCAAAGACAAATGTCCAGCCAAAAGCAGCCGTATGGTGCGGTGAGTTTAAGGACCGCACCAATCGCGAACGATGCGGTTCACGTTGTTTACCGCATCCTACAAGCTCAATTTTCGGTGTCCATAGTGTGGTAAATCAGAAATTATGTAAAAAAGCGCCGTCGATTTATTTCGACGGCGCTTTTTCAATTCCATCAGACCGGCTCGACATCCTTTTTCTCGCATTTATGACAAGAATTAATAATTCCCTCTTCAATCTCGTAAAGGTATGGAATCCAGATTATCATTCCTGCAGTGTCGATGGAGTCAAAAGCAAGTGACTTAGTCGTTACCTCTTTTCCATCGGACATCATCTTAGTATCCATTAAAATCAAGTCTGGCAGGGGTATGTTTCGAGGATTGTATATCCTGACCTCAGTATTCTGGCGTTCGTATGCTTCCCAATTATCCCCGGCCTCCCCGTAGGCGATTTCGGTTGCTCGTACCCAGTTTATCGGCGTAGCGGATTTACACCATTCGATAACTTCTATCAACTTGGCTTCAGTCAATTTGCGCGCAAAGTTACCGTGTTGATCACAGGTTCCAAATTCTGCAAAGCAGCCCAGAGAGAATTGATATGAATACTCTCCAGCAATTAAGGGAAGACTAAAATATAAGTCAACCGGAATCTCTTGGAGTAATGTATTGCGCAGCAAAGCGATCAAGATGGAGTAAAAGTTATAGAGTCCACGACCTTCGCGGTCTGGTCGGCCATGTATAACGACTTCATCTTTGATGTTCGCAATGTGGCCGTTCAAAAAGCCAGCTCCTGTTTTATCGCCACATAGGAAAAACCCTTTGGATAGAACGAAAACCACATTCGGCCACGTATGCTTCGTATTTTCATCAGCAAACGTTTTCACTTCGTCGGCAATATCTGACCAGTCTAGGTCGGTATCATATGCGAATAGAATGCCGAAGCCATTTTGGCTTTTAGGTTCCTCTGAAAATATTGTCCACTCTGACGAAGTGACCCGGCGCAGCTTTTTATAACTCGCAACGTTGAGGAGACCTTCTCGGATATCGTTTCTCGTAACTTTAGATTTTACCTGGATAACGCCATAGGTACTTTCGACAGGCAAAACGCTGTAAGCGTTCTCGCGCCGCATTAGAAAAATTGACTCGTCCGGGTCGTAAAACAAAAGGTCGAGTTCGTTGCTCATGTGGCCGGTCGTAGACGCAACACGCACGCTCGATGACGTTGCCGCGTAACGATTGGGGATCAATCCCGTATCCACAAGAAACTTCCTCAGAATCTGCTCACGGGCCAATCCGACGTCGCGAGGATGGCGGATGTCCTTCGATCTATTGAAATCTCGAAGCATATCCTCTTGGTGGTACCTAAATTCTCGTTCGAGTCCATGGAATTCACGGTCCCGTGAGCGCAACGCAATCGCGCTATCGGACATTCGCTTAAACATCTCGCGAGTGCTTGCCTCACGCTCCGTAAACTCAGCGCGTTCGGCCTTCTCTGCTTTTGTTGGCCGCTTTTTGATCACTCTTTTTGTTGGTGTGGATTTGCTCATGGGTCTCGACTGTGATTTAAAGCCCGCGTAGCTCCGATTAGCGATAGCGTAATCGGAGGAATGCTACCTTCGGAAGGTGCGATTACGTAAGCTAATCACACCTGCATTTTGACTGACAGCTTTTTTGCTGTTTTTTGACCTTGCAAATCCAATTTACTTTGGCAGCTTCGGGTCGAATCCTGCCATTCAAGTTAAACCGCCATAGGCGACCCTCGCCGCCTAGAAACCACATGCTTCGGCTTGTCGATAGCTAACGGCTTCATCATCACGGCATACCAAACCGCGCAAATCAAATCATCCATTTCCTTAACGATTTTACCGTCTTTCCGATGATAAAGGCGAAATTCCTCGAAAAAATCCGTTAGACGCCGGAATACCTTGAACCTGCCGGTCTGCATGCGCTCCAGCATGTCCAGAACCGGCTTCCATGCCGCTGCCGCCGGGTGATCCCAGCCAAAATCCAGTCCGACAATCTGCACCCAATGCGCGGGTATCTGGAATGCATCCACACTGATGTCCTCTTCGGCCACCGGAAAGATTCTGCCGGAACCCAGGGTAGGCACGTCCTTGGCCCTCGCTTCGCGTTCGTGTGCCGGAAGCTGGCGAAAGTCCGCGCCAGCCCCCAAGCCAACAGCCGCGCGCAAAATTTCCTTGGAGTTTTCCCGCCCAAGCAGGCCTCTAAATCCCTTCACCACGCATTAAATTCAACAAATCGTCCGCCGACATCTTACCGCTCACATCCGCTCCGTCAAGCAGAATATCCGCCAAATCGCGCTTCTGATGATGCAAGGCCACGATTTTTTCCTCGATGGTATTTTTCGCGATTAAACGGTAAATCGTCACCGGCCGCAACTGACCGATACGATGCGCCCGGTCGGAAGCCTGATCCTCCACCGCCGGATTCCACCAAGGGTCCATATGAATCACATAATCGGCCGCGGTCAAATTCAAACCCACGCCCCCCGCTTTCAGGCTAATTAAAAACAAATCGCTCTCGCCGCGTTGAAACGCTTGCACGTTCTGCTGCCGCTCCTTCACCGGGGTAGAACCGTCTAAATACTGATAACTAATCCCGCGCTGCTCCACATACTCTTTAATTAACTGCAAATGATCAACAAACTGGCTAAAAACCAGCGCCTTATGCCGATTTTCCAATAATTCGTCGATAATTTCGCCAAAGGCCGCCAACTTACTGCTCGGCAATGCGACGTCGGCCTTCACCAACCGCGCACTGCAACAACTGCGGCGCAAACGGGTAATGGCAGCCAGAATCTGCAAATGTTTTTGCCCCTTGGGCGCATCATCCCGCGCCAAGGCCGCCAAGCTCTCCCGGCGCAAGGCTTCATAAAAATGCGCCTCATCCGGACTCAACTCCACATAGACCGGAATTTCCGTGCGCGGCGGCAATTCCTGCAACACCTGGGTTTTGGTGCGCCGCAAGATAAACGGCTGAATCAATTTCTTGAGTTGCTGGCGCGCCGCCATATCCGCGTCACGCTCAATCGGCGTCACGAACCGCTTGTTGAACTGCTCCATTGAGCCGAGCAAACCGGGATTGATGAAACGGAATAAATTCCACAACTCGCCTAAATGATTCTCCAGCGGCGTGCCGGTCATAATCATCTTAAACTCGGCCTGCAAATTCATGGCCCCTTGAGAGCGCCGCGTCGCAATATTCTTAATCGCCTGCGCCTCATCCAGAATCACCGTGGCGAAAGACACGGCCGCCAACATCTCCGCCATCTGCTCCTGCTGCAGCAAACCGTAACTGCAAATCAAAACATCAAACGCGCCGATCCCGTCCAGCACTTTTTGCCTATCGCCGCCGGCCAATAACACCGGATTCAAAGTGGGCGCGAAACGCTGCGCCTCCAGCGCCCAATTCATGCACACCGAAGTCGGCGCCACGATCAAAGCCGGACCGCGCGGCGCGCGATCCACCAATAAAGCCAAACCCTGCACCGTCTTGCCCAAGCCCATGTCATCGGCCAAACAAGCGCCTACCCCCCAAAAAGCCAACCGCGCCAGCCACTGGTAACCTTGCCACTGATAATCCCGCAACTCGGCTTGAAAAGTAGACGGCAACACCGGCTGAAAATTGCGCGCCTCCTGCAACAGCTTCATACGCTCCCACCAATGCTTGTCCGCCTTAATCTCGCAATCATCCGGCCAATTTTCCAGCGCCAGCGCCGCCATCGGGTTCAGGCGCAGCTTTTTGCCGTTGACGTCCGCATACAGCTTCAATTCGGCCAGGCGCTGCCTAAACGCCTCCGTCAAGGCTAAAAATTGCCCGTCCCCCAATTGCAAAAAGCGCCCGCCGCCTTGATCCAGCAAACTCAACAGCTGCTGCATATCCAACACGCTGCCTTCGGTCAAGCGCAACTCCCCTTGCAACGCAAACCAATCGTGGTCACGCTTGATGCGCAAACTAAAACCCGAGCCGTTACTTTGACCCAACACCTTAAATCGAACGCCCTCCGGCCATTCCAGCAACAGCTCATCCTCGGGCAAAGTCTGCGCCTGCAACAACAACTCCAAACAATCGCTCGGGTTATCCAATAGCCAATCGCCGTTATTATCCTGCTCGCGGCCGGCCAAGACAGGACAAGCGGCCACCGCCGCGGCCGCCAAGCGCTGCTCCAAGCGTAAATCCCTATGCGTCTGCGCCGGTTTGCCGCCCACCTCCGCCAACAATTGCGCGCCGCCGCGTCCCGGTTGAAAATACGCGCCCTCATCCTGAAAAGGCCTCACCAACAACGACACCCGCAAGCCATCGCCATGCGGCAGCAAATGCATGCGCGGCCTAGCGTCCGCGTTAACGGTCCGCGCCGCGGCGAACTCGCCGCTGATTTCCGAATGCACCGTTAACAGACCATAAATGCCGGTCAAGGCCTGCAACACCCTATCCTTGGCCGACATAGGCGTTTCCAGGCCGTTTGGACCCAAAATAGTATAAATCCGCCGGTGATCCGGGTTAAACTCCACCAATCGCCAACGCGTCGGCGACTCCTTGATAAAACAAAATCTGCTTTCGTCATCCGGTTTCGGCTCCAGCACTATTTTAATTTTATCTTTATCCCCGGTCCGTTTGACCAACAACTCCACCGAGCCTTTAACCACTTCGACCCGAACGGTCGGAGAGTCCGCCAAATACAAATTCGGATGCCCCGCCAAGGCTTCAGGCGCCGCCACGTCAAAATCATAATACACATCGCGGCCATACCACCCGGAATCCCGATAGGCTTTGATATGCTTAACTATCCGAAGATCAGATTCAGTCAAATAATCGAAAGAAGCGGTTTCCTCCGCCAAACGCTTTAAAGCTACCGCGCGGCCGACGCTCCAACCGCCCTTAGCCGCCAACCGCTGTTCCTTGGGTTGAATGCTCACGCTTCTTGAATCATCGCTCAAACTTAACAACCAAACTATCCGCGTCCCCTTGCCGCCAGTCTCGCTTTTTTTATCCGCCAACGGCAAATTCGCCAGGGCGTTCAAGGCCAGCTCCCAATCCGGCGGACTGACGAACAAATGCGCCAACCCAACCCAACCGTCCGCGGCGAACTCGGCCGGCCATTGAGCCGTCTTCGCCGGTTCAATCGCCCGCAACAACAAGCCTAGCTCGGCGCCAAGCCAAGCGTACCCGTTAACATGCGCATGTTTGTACAACTGCTGCAAGACCGGCGGAACTTTAGCTACAGCCGCCGGATTCACCCAATAGCGAATCACGTTTAAAAACAGATGCTGCAACATGGGCGCCGTATGCAAACTTTCCGGAGCCCCGTTATCGCGCACGCCCCCGCTAATTTTCGGCTGAAACGCAAAGTTGAACAGGAGCTCGCGCTTACTTAAATCTCCGCCGGCGAATTGGGCGTACAACAGCAAAAAATGGTAAGTATTGGTCCAATGTGAATTTAACTTAACAGCCTGACTCAGGAGAGAAAAAATCTTGACTCGCGTGGAACCGGGGCTTTTTAACACCGCCAACGGATAAAACACGCCCGCCAAGCCATAAAAATAAATATTGCGCTGACCGGTCAACTTGCGCAACTTCAACAGCGCCGCCTCAAACTTAACCGCCGCCGCCGAAAAATCGCCCTGCAAAAAAGTCAAGGCGGCCCCAATCGCCAATAATTCCGGCTCCTCGCAACCCAAGGTCAGCGCGCGGATTTCCGACCATTCGCCGCGCAACATTTTCAATTCTAAAATGGCGCGCAGGGTAAACACCGGCAAATCCGTCTCGCCATCCTCCCCTAGGCAATCATTTTGCAATTTCGCTAAATCATCGCTGCGATACAAATACAAGATTTGATGCACGGCGGTTAAACCGGTGATCTCCCCTAACAATTGCGGATGCCGCCGCCTGAACCAATCGACGTCTACCGGGTTCATAAACCAGGTCAAATATAAATCATGTAAATCAGGCGCCTTGTTCAGCGAGCGTTGTTGCAACTCCAAACAATGCCGCATCTTGGCGTAATCCCCGCGGTAAAAAAAAATGCGCGCCTCGCGCACGCAATCCTCCGCCCCTTGATAACGGTAAAAGCCGCCGCCGTAAGCGCTTTCCTTGACCACAACCTCGGCGTAAAGCGCAAACTCATCCTCATCCACCATCCGGCGAGCAATAATTTCAGCCAAGTTACGCGCGCATTTCACCCCGCCCTGTTTCAAACTATCCTGCAACAACCCTAGTTTCAACAAAGGTTTGATCCGGGTTTTCAAGGACTCCGACTTAATCGCCCTCACCCCATCCTTCACATTCAGAGCAAACAAGCAACGACTCAAGGTCGTCAACGAAATCGCATCGTAATATACCGCCGTTACTTTTAAAATCGCTAATTGTTCCCCTGTCAATTCGCTAAAATTCCGCGGCAGAAAGTTAGTCATATTCCTGTCCATAAACGCCAAAGGTGCACACAATCTTGCAATCATAACAAAATCATCAAATTAAGCCTAGGCATGCCGCAAAATAACAAAAGAGCGAGCATCCGTAATCTGAAATCAAACCATTAAGCCCATAACGCATGGAACAAAAAAATTGAGACGCCCATCAAAGTTTCATGCACAATTCTTTGCTATAATTCCCCTAGAAAGCATCAGGTTCATCCCATGTCAAAAGCAAACATCATCGCTGCCGCTATCCGGGTTTTTCGTTACGCCAGCCTGTCTTTCCCCTTGGCGGCGCACGCCAATCCTATCGCATGCATCGGTATGGAACATACCCTCTCCGCGCCGGCCAGCCACACGGAAATGCCGTCCGCCGCCAGCGAGGCGGCCGAGCGGATCTCCGGCGCGGGACAACATACCTACATCACCGCCAGTTTGGAATCAAGCGGCGGAGCCAGCCTACATGATGCATCTCTCCCCGGCTTGTCCGTTCAGCTGCAAGAAACCCACGGCTTGAGCCATCTGCTTGCAGACAATCAGGAAATGAACATTATTGCCGCCGCCATCAAAAACAACAGCGCCAACAGCGCCAATGTACTCGTCGCCGACGCCTTCGGCCATCCGATTTTGACCAACGCCGAACAACGCAACCTGGAATACATAACCGCTCACCCGGCCGAATTTTCAACCCTCGCCCAATGGGCCGCGCTGTTTTCCGCAAGCGATATCAATCTATTACTCAAACAAACCAGCACCCAAGATTTTTTAAACCAATACGCGGAGTTGATCAACTCCACACTCATGGCCAATCCGGACATGCTACAGTTGGCCAAGGAGCACCCCGCATGGGTGCAAGCCCTGTTTGACGACTCCTATCCTGGCGGGCCGCAAAACGTGGCCGGCCAATCCAAGCTTATCGCCGCCGAATACGAAGTCGTGGAAATGGAATTAACTAAATTAAGCCAAGAGCGCGGCGTCTCGGTCGGTGAATTCCTGGCCCAAACCTTGAGCCAAGCCACCGATGTCGCCGTAGACTACTCAAAGCATCATTCAATACCCTCCGCCGAGGATGATAGTCTCGAAAAACCCGAACGCCTCCCTGATTCCGAATCAGACAACGAACAAATCAACAACCTAACCGGTCAATTGAATGGCGTCAATAGCCAAAATGGCGTACAAAACGACAATACCGGCTACCACGGACGTATCAGCGCAAATCCGTATTTAGTCGTTACAAACAACTTGATGCAACGAGCCCGTTATGTCCACGCCCCCAAAAATCCGGTTTGCCAGTAGTTTAATCGGCGCGCTGTGTATGTTTGCCGCCATCCGCGCGGCAAACGCGGAACCTGTGGCAGTGGCGAACATTACCGCCATAGAAGGCGTTATTTCGGTGCAACACGCCGATGGCGAGTGCGCATTGCTGGATTTACAAGCGCCGCTCTATGAAAAAGACATTCTCACCAGCGAAGCCGACAGCCGCGCCCGCATAGAATTCGCCGATCAGAGCGTGGTCCTGCTGCCGCCGGAATCCTCGTTAAGCATAGAAGCCTACGCTTATCCACCCGAAAATCCCGCTACCGGCAACATTCTGTTACGCCTGATCAAGGGCGGATTACGCAAAATCACCGGATTAATCGGTCATGCCGCTCCGCCCCAAGACCAAATGCAAACCCCCGTGGCCAGCATAGGCATACGCGGCACCCACTACGGGCTAATATACTGCCAAGACAATTGCCAAGAAACCGTGGTCGCCGCGCCAGGGCAAAACATCGCCAACGGCCTACATGTCGATGTAACGGAAGGGGAAATCAGCGTCAATACCCGGCAAAACCAACTGACCGTCACCGCCGGACAATTCGCCTATGTACAAACCGCGGAACATGAAGCCGCTCTCATCCCTCCCGAGCAAGGCTTGCAAATGAATATTCCGGCCATTATGATTGATGGAGCGCCATCGGGCGATATACACAATCCCCATCAAATTCATGGACAATGCACCGACAAATAGTCTGGTTATAGCGATAATCCTACTCTTAAGCGCCGGCTTGGGTCCGGCGAATGCAGCCGGCAACGAACCCGCCATCCAAATACAGGCTTTCTCCATTTCCGGGGCCAAGGTTTTCGAGGAAAAGAAATTAACGGATTTGCTAAGCCCCTACCTCGGCCCCGAACGCCGCTTCGCGGACATTCAACAAGCATTGCAAACCCTGCAAACCTATTACCAGCAACAGGGTTATGGCGAAGCCCTGGTCACCGTGCCGACGCAAACCCTAAGCGACGGCATCGTGCGTTTCACTATCATTGAACCCCGCCTGAGCCGGCTAAGTTTCGATTATCAACCGCAATTCCTAAAGGAATACTATCCGGAACCGGAAATCAGCGCTATTCTGCCAGCGTTAAAAATCGGCGAATTCATCAACAGCCGCGCCATAGCCGCCAACCTGCAACTAGCCAACGAAAATCCGGCCCGCAAACTGGAAGTGCAACTGAATCAAGAATCGACGCCCGGCGTATTCAATGGCCAAATCAAAATAAAAGGCCTGCCGCCGCGCAAACTATTCGCCACCCTGGACAACACCGGCGCCCAACAGACCGGCGAATACCGCATGGGTTACGGAATCCAACACGCCAACTTATGGGGAGAAGGGCACGTCGCCAGCTTTAATTACATTACCCCCATCGATTTTCCGGGCCGCATCAACCTGTACAGCGGCAACTACCGCATACCCTTGCCGCGCTGGGGCGATAGCGTGGAACTCTTGGCCGCAAAATCCGACATCGGCGCCACCAACACGACGACGACCTTGGGCGATTTACAATTCGCCGGCAGCGGCGAAATCTACGCCGCTAGTTATAATCTTATTTTGCCGCGGCATGGCGAATATTCACAACGGCTCATTCTCGGCTGGAACTATAAGCAATACGCCAATAACTGCGCGGCCAATCAAAACAACAGCCAAATCTGCGGAACCGTCAACCACAATATAGGCATCACTCCCTTCAGCCTCGGCTACGGCGGCCAACTTAGCCAAACCTCGCAAGCTTTGAGCTTTCAACTCGCCGGTTACCACAATTTCACCGGCTTAAGCAGTAATAGCGGACAAGCCAGCTTCAACCTATTACGCCCAGGCTCAGGCGTCAACGGCGCTCCGGCGGAATACACCTTATTTAAAGGCAATTATAACTACACGCTCAATTTAGACCACGACTGGCAATTCCGCTTGGCCGGCCACGGACAATACAGCGCCAACCCCTTAATCTACGTTGAACAATTCGGGCTAGTCGGCAGCTCCTTGGTACGCGGCTTCTGGGAACGCGAAGTCGTCCGCGACATAGGTTTCAGCCTCAATCAAGAAATCCAAACCCCAAACCTCGCCCCCTATACCGGCCTGACCGACATGTTCCGGGGCTTCATCTTTTACGATTACGGCGAAGGCCGCAACAACCTATTGCCCGGCGAGGTGAACAACTTTGTAAAACTCAGCAGCGCCGGTTTTGGATTGCGCTTGGGCTCTCCGCAATCCTGGCAACTCAAATTCGACGGCGCCTACGTGCTAAACGGCGCCGCGTCGCACCCCACGGGCGACGTGCGTGGACACCTGTCTTTTCAACTGCCCTATTCCTTTTAGGCCGCTAGCGGTTACCCAAACACAAACTATTAACAATATTTCTCTATGTGTAGAGTGAAGGCTAGCGCACGGCCTGGTAAACCTACTACATTTACATAATCCTTTTTTTGGCTACCCGTCCTTAAAAATCAGGAATCAATGCGCCAAAATCACGCTCGACTTAGCCTCAGTCTTTGCGGCTTCCTTGACTTCGACAACCGGCTCCAGCGGCGTCGGCACGTATTGCAACGCCAAGGCCAGCACTTCGTCTATCCAGCGCACACACTTAATGTTCAAATTTTGTTTCACATTATCCGGAATTTCCGCCAAATCCTTGGCATTCTCAGACGGAATCACCACGGTAGTCACCCCGCCGCGATGCGCCGCCAACAGCTTTTCCTTTAAACCGCCAATCGGCAACACCTGACCGCGCAAGGTAATCTCGCCGGTCATCGCCACGTCCGCCCGCACCGGAATTTTAGTCAACGCCGAAATAATCGCGGTGCACATGCCGATGCCGGCGCTCGGACCATCCTTAGGCGTCGCGCCTTCCGGCACGTGAATGTGAATATCGTTTTTCTGGAACACGTCGTTATCAATGCCCAAAATCGCGGCGCGGCTACGCGCCACGGTCACCGCCGCCTCGATTGACTCTTTCATGACCTCGCCCAGCTTACCGGTGGCCAATTGCTTGCCCTTGCCCGGCATCACCGCCGTCTCTATGGTCAGCAGTTCGCCGCCGACCTCGGTCCAGGCCAAACCGGTCACCTGGCCGATTTGATCTTGCTCGTCCGCCATGCCATAACTGAAGCGGCGCACGCCCAAATACACATCCAAATTCTGTTCGGACACCACCACCTTCTGTTTATCGCTCTGCAATAACAGACTTTTCACCACCTTGCGGCAAATCTTGGAAATTTCGCGCTCCAGACTGCGCACGCCGGCCTCGCGCGTATAATAGCGGATGATATCGCGCACCGCCGCCTCGGTGATCTCAATCTCGGAGGCAAGCAAACCATTATTCTTAATCTGTTTAGGCGTCAAAAACCGCAAGGCGATATTGATTTTTTCATCTTCGGTGTAACCCGCCAAACGAATGATTTCCATCCGATCCAGCAAGGCCGGCGGAATATTCAAGGTATTCGCGGTAGCCACGAACATCACGTCCGACAAATCGAAATCCACTTCCAAGTAATGATCGGAGAAAGTATGATTTTGCTCCGGGTCCAACACTTCCAACAAAGCGGAAGCCGGATCGCCACGGAAATCTGCGGCCATCTTATCAATCTCGTCCAGCAAAAACATCGGATTGCGAGTCTTGATTTTCGCCAGATTCTGCAATATCTTGCCCGGCATGGAACCAATATAAGTGCGGCGGTGGCCGCGAATTTCGGCTTCGTCGCGCACGCCGCCCAAAGCCATGCGCACGTATTTACGATTGGTGGCGCGCGCGATGGATTGACCCAGCGAAGTCTTGCCCACGCCCGGCGGCCCAACCAGGCACAAAATAGGCCCTTTTAACTGCTTGACCCGCTGTTGCACGGCCAAGTACTCTAGAATGCGTTCCTTAACTTTTTCCAAACCGTAATGTTCGGCTTCCAAAACCTGCTCGGCCGCCTTTAAATCAAGCCGCACTTTGGTTTTCTTTTTCCACGGCACGTTGACCATCCAATCAATGTAATTTCGCACCACGGTCGCCTCGGCCGACATCGGCGACATCATTTTCAGCTTATTCAACTCGGTGTTCGCCTTGGTCCGCGCTTCCTCGCTCATGCCGGCGGCGGCGATTTTTTTCTCGAACTCTTCGATTTCATTGCCGGCGTCTTCCATATCGCCCAGCTCTTTCTGAATCGCCTTCATCTGTTCGTTCAGATAATATTCGCGCTGATTTTTCTCCATCTGCTTCTTGACGCGATTGCGGATTTTTTTCTCCATTTCCAGAATATCAACCTCACCCTCCATCAAGGTCATCAAATTCTCCAAGCGCCGGGCGACATCCAGTTGCTCCAGCATGCCCTGCTTTTCTTCCACCTTCAAAGTCATGTGCGCCGCCATGGTGTCGGCCAGGCGGCCGGGGTCGTCGATACCGTTCAAGGCATTCAATACTTCCGGCGGAATTTTGCTATTCAGTTTAACGTACTGGTCAAAGGAATTGACGGCGGTACGCTGCAACACTTCCATTTCCTGTTCGGTAATCAGAATTTGTTCCGCCAACTCGACCACGCTGGCGGCGCAATATTCTTCCATTTGCACATATTCCAAGATAGAGCAACGCTTGCCGCCTTCCACCAAAACCTTGACCGTCCCGTCGGGCAGCTTTAACAATTGCAATATATTGGACAAGGTGCCGACCCGATAAAGATCGTCGAAACCCGGTTCGTCAATGTTCGCCTGCTTTTGAGCGACCAGCAAGACCTGTTTATCCAGGCGGATTGCGGCGTCCAGGGCTTCAATCGACATACCGCGGCCAACGAACAATGGAATCACCATATGCGGATACACCACTACATCGCGCAACGGCAATACCGGAATTAAATCATCTTGAGTTTTAACATGCGTCATAGGCTGGACATCCTTTAACGGAAAAAAGAGGGCTCATGCTTAAAACCAGCAAGCAATATGCCATACACATCAAATCCGCCTGGGCAATTGCCCGTTTCGGACTGACAACCCAACGGCTTAACGCCGCTGTCATAATTTATTAAAAATGATATTGGGACTGTAACAGGTTTTACAAGCCGGAGCGACAAAAAAAGGCCGCGGCTTAACGGCTAGTCAGCGGGCGACACCCCGCCGACAGCCACCGGTCGCCAAGGCCTCAAGCGCTTGGCTTGGGCAAACTTGGGCTAACGGGTAACCGAAAAAAAGCCGCTAGGGCGGCTTTAGAAATAACCCGACCGCCGGCCGTTGTCATAAAACCGACAAACAACCGGCAGGGATTAAACGGATGTTGGCTTTAGGGCAATCAAAAATCCACGGCCGCGCGCTTAGGCGCATCAGAGGCGTACACTAAAATCGGGTCGGATTGGCCCAAAATCACCGATTCATCCACCACCACCTTGGAAACTTTATCATTGGACGGCAACTCATACATGGTATCCAACAATACACGCTCCACAATGGTGCGCAAACCGCGGGCTCCGGTCTTCCGCTCCATGGATTTTTTAGCAATGGCGGCCAAGGAATCTTCCCTAAACTCCAAATCCACGCCCTCCATTTCAAACAAATGCTGATATTGTTTCAACAACGCATTCTTCGGCTCGGTCAAAATCCGGATCAACGCCGCCTCGTCCAACTCGTCCAAGGTCGCCACCACCGGCAAACGGCCGACAAACTCAGGAATCAAGCCGTATTTAATCAAATCCTCGGCCCGGACGTCGTTAAAAATCTCACCGTTCACCGCCGGAGCATCGTCCGGGGTTTTTAATTTAGCGGTAAAACCGATACCGGTTTTTTCGCTGCGGCTTCTAATGATTTTTTCCAATCCGGCGAACGCGCCGCCCACAATGAACAAAATATTCGCCGTGTTGACTTGCAAAAAATCCTGCTGCGGATGCTTGCGTCCGCCCTGCGGCGGCACCGAGGCCACCGTGCCTTCTATCAACTTCAGCAAAGCCTGCTGCACACCCTCGCCGGACACGTCGCGGGTGATGGAAGGATTATCCGATTTGCGCGTAATCTTATCGATCTCGTCAATATAAACGATGCCGGTTTCTGCCTTCTCCACGTCGTAATCGCATTTTTGCAAAATCTTCAAAATGATGTTTTCCACATCCTCGCCGACATACCCAGCCTCGGTCAACGTGGTGGCGTCGGCAATGGTGAACGGCACATTCAACAACTTAGCCAAGGTTTCCGCCAGCAAGGTTTTTCCGGAACCGGTAGGCCCGATCAGCAAAATATTGCTTTTCGATAGTTCGATTTCCCCTTTCTTGTTGTTGCTGCGCAAGCGTTTGTAATGGTTATAAACCGCCACCGCCAGGATTTTTTTCGCCGTATCTTGTCCTATGACGTAATTATCCAACTCGCTCTTAATTTCCCTAGGCTTAGGCAAAGCGTTAACAGCGGCGGCGGTTTGCTCCTCGGCCAATTCTTCCTTAATGATGTCGTAACATAATTGCACGCACTCATCACACACATACGCGGTAGGCCCTGCTATCAGCTTACGCACCTCGCTTTGGCTTTTTCCGCAAAAGGAACAATACAACAATTTATCATCGTCACGCCCTTTTTTTTCTTTACTCATCAATGGCCTCCAAATTTACCGCACCCACTCGCCGCCGCGACGCGCAAGGGAATTAACACACGCCGGCGCGGCAAACGCCGGCATCAAGACACAACCCATGGCCATACGGTTACAGGTTACGGTCAGTCAACACCTTATCGATCAAACCGTAATCAACCGCCTGGGTAGCGCTTAAAAAATTATCCCGGTCGGTATCTTGCTGGATTCTATCCAACGACTGACCGGTATGATGAGCAAGAATAGCGTTCAATCTATCCCGAATCAACAAAATTTCACGAGCGTGAATATCAATGTCAGACGCCTGCCCCTGAAAACCGCCCAAGGGCTGATGTATCATCACCCGCGAATGCGGCAGGCAATAGCGCTTGCCCGCCGCGCCGCCGGCCAACAACAGCGCGCCCATGCTGGCCGCCTGGCCTATGCACATGGTGCTGACGTCCGGCTTGATAAAGCGCATGGTGTCGTAAATCGCCATACCGGCGGTTACCGACCCCCCCGGCGAATTGATATACAAATGTATATCCTTATCCGGATTTTCAGACTCCAGGAACAACAACTGCGCCACCACCAAATTGGCCATATAGTCTTCCACCTTGCCCACCAAAAAAATCACCCTTTCCTTGAGCAATCTCGAATAAATATCGTAAGAACGCTCGCCGCGCGCGGTCTGCTCAACCACGATGGGCACCAGCCCGGTGGCTTGGGGGGACAAAAATTCCGATGCAGAATTAGGTAGATACATTTTTACGCCTCAATATGCTGTTTATCCATTACTTCGCTAAAACTCAAGTAAGCTTCGCTGACGTTGGCCTGACTTACCACCCACTCGATGGCCAAATCCTCCAGCGCCAACTGCCGCACTTCTTGCAAACGCGACGCATCGGCGTAGTACCAATTTATCACTTCTTCCGGGCTTTCATAACTTTTCGCCAGGTCTTCGATATATTGGCGCACTCGGCCTGCGTCCGCATCGATCTCATTCTGCCGAATGATTTCGCCGACAATCAAACTCAACGCCACGCGACGGCGCGCTTGCTTTTCGAACAAATCGGCGGCGGCGCTAAGATCGGCTTGGGAACCGGCTTTTTTCGCCTGCTCGACATAAGGCCGCATGATCGCTTCCATCTCCTGTTCCACCAATGCGTTTGGCAAGGCGATGGAAAGTTCGGCGACTAAGGCATCCAGCACGTTATGCTTCAATTTATTCTTCAAACCTTGAAGCAATTCCCGTTCCATACTTTCTTTGACATCCTGCCGGAAGGCGGCGATGTCTTCACTGTCCACGCCATAGGCTTTCATGAACGCAGCGTCGATTTCCGGCAACACCCGCTCCTCGACGTTCGCCACCTCGACACTGAATTCAGCCGCCTGGCCGGCCAACTGAGGGTTGTGATAATCGTCGGGGAAGGTCACGCCAAAGGTTTTCTTCTCGCCGGCGGACAAACCCAGCAACGCATCCTCGAAACCTGGAATCATCTGCTTTGCGCCCAGCAACAACTTAAAATTCTCGGTCACGCCGTTAGTAAAATTCTCACCGTTCGTCTCGCCGGAAAAATGAATGGTCACATGATCTTCCAATTGCGCCGGTCGCTCCACGGCTTGCCAGCGCGCTTGCTGAAAGCGTAATTTCTCGATCATGGCGTCCAAATCCGCCTCCGACACTTCCGCCACCGGGCGCACCAGCTGCAACTGTTTCACCGGCTCCAACGAAATTTCCGGATAAACCTCGAATTCAGCCACGTAGGTCAAACCCTCGCCATCCGCCGGATATATTTGCGGCTGCGCCACCGGATTCAGATTCACCTGTTTCAAGGCGTCAAAATAACTGGATTGAATCAAATCCCCGGCCACTTCATTCTTCACCCGGTCGCCGTAAAGACGAGCCACCACTTTGGCCGGAGCCTTGCCGGGACGGAAACCGTCAATTTTGACGTCCCGCGACAACGATTTCAGACGGGAATTGATTTTTTCCTCCAACACGGTGTTTGGAATATTAACTGTCATTTTTCGGCTCAATTCCGATGTCAATTCGACAGAAACTTGCATTGTTTTACCTCAAAAATAAAATAGGGATTACGATAAGCGACTAAAAGAAGGACGAATAGGTGGCTGGCTCTATTTCTATGTCAAATAGATTGAGTAACGCGGCGGCGTCAAGACAAACGATGTGGTGCGAGCGGAGAGACTCGAACTCTCACGGGGTTGCCACTGGAACCTAAATCCAGCGCGTCTACCAATTTCGCCACGCTCGCAAAATAGTCGGCTATTATAATCAGAGCAATTATCAAAAACAACTACCAATTATAAGCCTAATGCACGTTCCCGGTAAAATTATCCGTTTTCTTCAGTTCGGCCTAATGGCCGCGGCGGCAGGAGCGGCCCAGCCGGAAGGCCTACATCTCACGCTCGAATTCGCCGGCCGGCCATTGCGGCTAAACGCCGAAATCGCCGCCACGCCGGCCGAGCGCGCCGCCGGCTTGATGCACCGGCGCGAATTAGCCGCCGGCCAAGGCATGCTGTTCATCTATCCGCGGCCCGAAATCTTGCGCGTGTGGATGAAAAACATGCACATACCGCTAGACGTCCTGTTCCTGGACGGCAGCGGCCGCATCGCCGGCCTGATGCCCAACCTACCGCCGTGCCGCGCCGAACCCTGCGCCATTTACACCTTTGAACAACCGGCGCAATACATGCTGGAGGTCAACAGCGGCTACATCGCCACGCACCGGCTACGCATCGGCGACCGCATCATCCTGCCGCCCATGCGCTAAACCGGGCCGCCGACGTCGGCCGGATCGCCCTCATACGGCGTCGCGTACTTGCATTCTTTTTGCGGACACACTTTTTCCGCTCCGCGGCGCTTAGTGGTTTTCAAAGTCAACACCGGCCAACCGCAATCCGGACAGCTTTCCTTCACCGGCGCATCCCACAACGCGTACTCGCACTTAGGATAGCCGGAACACGAATAAAACACCTTGCCGGAGCGCGACTTGCGCTTCAACAACGAACCCTGCCGGCACAAAGGGCAAGTCACGCCGGTATCCAGCGGCTTCTCCAACGGCTCGATATGCTTGCAAGCCGGATACCCGCTACAGCCCAGAAACTTGCCGTAACGCCCGGTCTTAATCACCAGCGGCGCGGCGCATTTAGGGCAAACCCGGCCTTCCACCGTCTCCGGCTCGGCCGCGGCCTCCTCGCCCAGATTCCGGGTATAGGAACACTCCGGATAATTCGTGCAGCCTATAAAGCGTCCGTTGCGCCCCAAACGAATGGACAAGCGGCCGCCGCACTCCGGACAAGCCTCGTCCAGGCTCTCCTGCGTCACGTCGCTGCGCTGCACCTTGCTTTCCTTTTCACTGATCAACAGCGTGA
The DNA here is from genome assembly GCA_903928965.1 of uncultured Pseudomonadota bacterium. Lineage (GTDB taxonomy): Bacteria > Pseudomonadota > Gammaproteobacteria > Methylococcales > Methylomonadaceae > Methylomonas. The sequence goes on along the minus strand of CAIYSZ010000049.1, from coordinate 8,613 downwards.
ACGGCCGCCAAAAATCGTTCATCAAAGGAATCCAATCCTTCTCGCCGCGCGCCACCGCATCCAAATCATCCTCCAGATTCGCGGTAAAGCCGTAATCCACGTATTTGGTGAAATGCTCCGTCAGAAACCGGTTTACCACCCGGCCGACGTCGGTGGGTTGAAACCGCTTGTTATCCAGCGTCACATACTCGCGGTTCAGCAAGGTAGAAATAATCGAGGCGTAAGTGGAAGGCCGGCCTATGCCGAACTCCTCCAAAGCCTTCACCAAACTAGCCTCGCTATAACGCGGCGGCGGCTCGGTAAAATGCTGCTCCGCCAACACGTCCAGCAAATCCACCGGCCGCCCTTCCTGCATCGGCGGCAGCAAACTTTCCTGATCGTCGGCTTCCTTGGCGTCGTCCTTGCCCTCCAGATACACCGCCATGAACCCGGGATTGGCGATGGTGGAACCGGTGGCGCGGAACACGTGCCGCGGCCCGCCGCAATGCAAATCCACCGCCACCAAATCCAGGGTGGCGTTAATCATTTGGCAAGCCACGGTGCGCTTCCAAATCAAATCATACAGCCGGATCTGCTCCACGCTCAGCCACGGCTTCACCTCTTCCGGCAAGCGGCGCACCGAAGTCGGCCGAATCGCCTCATGCGCCTCCTGCGCGTTTTTAGACTTGGTTTTATACTCGCGCGGCCGCTCCGGCACATTTTCCGCGCCGTATTTCTCCGCGATCAAGGCGCGGATATCCGCCAAGGCCTCGTCCGCCAAATTCACCGAATCAGTACGCATATAGGAAATCAAACCGACAGTCTCGCCGCCCAACTCGATACCCTCGTACAACTGCTGCGCCACCATCATGGTCCGCTTGGTGGTAAAACCCAGCTTGCGCGCCGCCTCCTGCTGCAAGGTCGAGGTAATGAACGGCGGCGCCGGATTCCGCGCGCGCTGCTTCTTTTCCACCTTGGCGGCCAACAGCTTGCCGTCCGCCGCCTCCAGCAAGGCCTGCCTTACCTTAAGCGCTTCCTCCTCGCCGGTAATGCTAAATTGCTGCAATTTTTCGCCGGCGAAATGCGTCAACCTCGCCTTGAAAGGCGCGCCGTTGGCGCTCGCCTCCGCCGCATGCGACCAATATTCCTGACTGACGAAGGCCTCAATCTCCAGCTCGCGTTCCACGATCATCCGCAACGCCGGGCTTTGCACCCGGCCGGCCGACAAACCGCGGCGGATTTTCTTCCACAACAACGGCGACAAATTGAAACCGACCAGATAATCCAAGGCCCGCCGCGCCTGCTGCGCGTTGACCATGTTATTGGACAGCTCGGTGGGATTGGCGATGGCCTCGGTCACCGCTTTCTTGGTGATCTCATGAAACACCACCCGCCGCACCTGCTTATCCTTCAATAATTTCTTTTCCTTCAAATGCTCGTACACATGCCACGAGATGGCCTCCCCCTCGCGATCCGGGTCGGTGGCCAAATACAAGGTATCCGCGTTTTTCAGCGCCTTGCCGATTTCCTGTAAATGCCGCAAATTGCGATCGATGACTTGATACTTCATCGCGAAACCGTTTTCCGGGTCCACCGCGCCCTCCTTGGGAATTAAATCGCGAACATGGCCGTAAGAGGCCAATACCTGAAAATCCTTGCCCAGATACTTTTCAATCGTTTTACATTTCGCCGGTGATTCGACGACAACCAAACCTTTACCCATGCTATCCGTATACAATCCGCTTAATGTAAAGAAGTCGGTATCAAATCGTAAACCAGATCTTCCATTCTGGAAAAAGCCGCGCTATCGCCCGGCTGGCTCAACAACACCATCAAAACAATCCATTTCAAGCGCTCCAAGGTAATCTGCTCGTCGCGCAAGGCCAGCGCCCGGTCGATGGCTATTTCCCGGTTAGCCGGAGACAAAATGCCACTATGCTCTAAAAACAGCAAAAAGTCACGGCATTCCAGATCGAACACCGAATTCTCCTCCTCGCTGAAAATGCGGAAAGAACTGCTCACCGCCGGCTTAATCGCCTCAATTTCAGCTAACGATTCCAGCCAAGCGAAAGCCTTGCTGACATCAGGCTGCTGAAAACCAGCCTCCAACAATTCGGTGGCGATGACATCGCTATCCGGGTAACGGTCGCTGTCCCCGTCCAGATAATTTTCGAACAAATAAATCAATACATCGAAAATGTCTTCTTTCATTAAATACCTTTATGTAATTCGGTAATAACCGCTACCCACCGCGGCGGCGACATAACCTTGCAACTCCAAAACCAGCAGCATGGAGGAAACGGTTTCCACCGGCCAACCGCTATCCCGAACCAAACTATCCACCGAAGCGGGGCTGAAGCCGATCAAATTCAAAAGCTTTTGTTGCTCCAGGTCAAGCCCCGCCACCGATATTTCTTTCCCGGCTTTGCTAGGAGCTTGATAATATTGACCTAATTCCTCAAAAATATCCTGAGCGGTCTCCACCAATTTGGCGCCTTGGCGGATCAAGCCATTACAACCGCGCGCCAACGGATTATGAATCGAACCCGGAATCGCAAACACCTCGCGCCCTTGCTCCAAAGCCATGCGCGCCGTAATCAAGGAACCGCTTTGCTGCGCCGCCTCCACCACCAGCAGCCCTAGAGACAAACCGCTGATAATCCGGTTACGCCGCGGAAAATTATTCGCGCTCGCCGCCACCCCCGGCGGAAACTCCGACGCCAAAGCCCCGCTGGCGGCGATTTGCCGCGCCAAATCCCGATGCTTGGCCGGATAAACCCGATCCAAACCGGTGCCGGCCACCGCCACCGTCGCCCCGCCGGCATGCAACGCCCCCCGGTGGCTGGCGGCGTCTATTCCCAGCGCCATGCCGCTGGTGATCACATACCCCGCCGCCGCCAACGCCGCGGCGAACTCCAACGCGGTTTTCTCGCCAGCCGGCGACGGATTCCGGCTGCCCACCATGGCAATCTGCGGCCGCGACAGCCATTCCGGACTCCCCTTCACGAACAACAACGGCGGCGGACTGGCGATTTCCTTCAACAACGGCGGATAAGCCGCATCGTCCAGGGTCAATAAATGGTTGTCCGCGTCTTGGCGCAGCCAATCCAAATCCAACTCAACCCGCGCCCAATCCGGATTTCCCAATCCCTCGATTTGCCGCTCGTTCAAGCCCCAGCCGCGCAAACTGGCGCCGGACGCGGAAAACGCCGCGCTTAAAGGTCCTTGCTCGCGCAAACGGCGCATCGCCTGCCCGCCCATGCCCGGCATGCGCAACAAGGCCAGCCAATACTTAGCCTCGGAATCCATGCAACCGCCACGTTAGAAACGTCAAACTCCGCCGCACCCTGAAAAACCGCGCGCCGGCAAGGCGCGCCAAGTGGAAAAAATTAGCCAATATTCATGCCTGAACCTAATAAAGAAGATCATAATACCAAAACCGCGCAGGTAATTGATGAATCACGACAAAAACCCTAGACCCATCCCGCGAATTGTTCCATGGCCGACATCATCCGCCGACATCCGCCAACATCCGCGCCTGACGGCGAGCTAAATTTCCTAGTTCCAAGCCATAGATTACTCAATAAGAACACGCTTGAAACGCGCCAACACGAAGGATGGTCACTAGCCTAGAGCTAAGCCCCTGTTGAAACACTATTTTTTTGCGCTCTCTATTGCATTTCCCAACTATCTAGGTAAAATTACCTATGTAATCATACCAGCACCAGATCATTGCGAATAAGTCCTCGCTTATTTTCGCAACTATCGGTTTCATTGAATTGATTTGGCCTTTTTTTTTGAAATTTTTTACTGGTAAATGAACAATAAACTTGCACTATTGGCCGCCTTGACTGTTTGCACAGCCAATGCCTGCGCAACCTTCCCCTCGCATCCACAGGCTACGGAAGCAGCAAGTTCCCACGAAAATTCCAATTCGGGATACCTGCACGGCCATAACGCTCAGAATCACCAGAATATACACGCCCCGGAAATTGACGGCGGGAACACGGCTTTAAGTCTAAGTCTGCTGACGGGTTTATGCGCCCTGATGCTTGAACATAAACCCAAAAATTGAATGTCCTATTGATTTTTTACCCCCTCTTGCATTCCCCGCTCGCTTATGAGTATAATTACTTAGCGCATGAGATAGTAATGGTCCTGCGAATAATCTCACGGTAAAATAACTCGTTGATTCAATGGACTACCCCGACAACCCATTTTTGAAATTTTTTATTGGTAATCTTATGATCAAAAAACTTGCTTTGGCCGCCGTTTTAGCCATTTCTTCAGCCGACGTATTTGCAACCGTTACTCCTGGCGGCCCTAATCAACGCCCTACCAGCGCTCCTGAAATCGACGGCGGCTTCGCTGTTTTGAGTCTGAGCATGTTGGGCGGAATCTTGGCTCTGATGCTGGAACGCGGTCGTAAATAATTATTCTGTTTTGCATGGCTACGCAAACCGTAGCCATGCAGTTTCTGTTTCCCCGTCCGCGCTGCCCCAGCCCCCCTCCCTCGGCAAGACCGCCTAAATCAATCAGGCGCATTTGTTTCAACATAACGACCCATTACCGGGCAACCCAAGCTAACCATATCTCACATGCGTCGGCAAAACCGATTTTTGGTCGACCCTCGAAATCTCTGATTAATCATAAAATAAGATGACGCCAAGTCGGCCATATGACGAAAATTGACACGCTGGCAAGCAAAGCCGTGCCACTACACTTTTTTTTGTGATCCCTATTGCATTTTCAATTCATTTGAGTAGAATTACTCATATGGATATTGTAGCGCCCCGTCTTGTGAATGAGCTATCCGAAACCACACAAGCCTTGGACTCATTCAATGGATTAATCCGCACCTCTTTCCAAAATTTATAGGTAACAAAATGATTAAAAATCTTGTTTTATTAGCCGCCTTGGTCATTCCCAATGTTTATGCGACTTTCGTTCCCAGCGTAGCCTACGCAACCGAACAAGACGATGGCAATGATAATGAAAATGAAAATGAAAATGAAAAAGAAGGCGGCAGCTCAGGCGGCGGTTCAGTTCACGCCCCCGAAATTGACGGCAGCTACGCGTTTCTGGGTCTGAGCATGTTGGGCGGACTCATGGCAGTGATGATGGAACGCAGCCGCAAAAATTAATCTCTCTTTTGCATGGCTACGAAAATCGTAGCCATGCAGCTGCCGCTTTTTCTTATCCCCATCCCTATCTTCCCTTCTTGACTTACCACAGCGACCAATTTCCAGTCGCCAAAACATAGCCGCTCAGTAGCAAATTAGTCGTCATATGCGCGACTATCGAATCCTGCAGCGCATTGCGCCGATACAATGCAACGGCAAAGCCGGCCCCCGCCACGCTACCCGCCAACCAATCCCCATGCAACATACCAAAAATCAAGGAAGACAATAAAAACGACAGCCAAGTAAAGACCCCGTTTTCTCCCGGCAAACGGCGTAATGGAATATCGGCCAGCCTGCGCAGCAAATAACCCCGAAAAGCCAATTCCTCAACCATAGGCACGGTTACTGTCGCCCCTATTACCCGAAATACCAGCCAGCCGGTCTGAACATACCACGCCTGTCCAAAAAAATGTTCGGCAAACTGCTGATTCTGTTGTTCCGAAACCGGCGACATTAAAATCCATAAGCCAAAAACCAAACCGCCAATCAACACCGGGTATAGACTAAACCGCACCCTGCATTTGGCGTAATCCCGGCGAAAATACAGCAACACCCCTAAGGCGGCCAACACTTTTAATGGATAGCCCCAATCAAATCCGGCCGACCCCAAACCCGTCAACATGATCGCCCCCGAGAGCGCAATATAAGGCAGCAACAGCGCTTCCACAGAAACGCCATTACATAACGCCACCCGCTGACTGACTCTTGACAAAGCCTCAGGCTTGGCAAAAAAAGATAATTGCCGGCTTAAAAAGATCAAAGCAATGCTCAATACGATAAACATAACCCAACCCCCAAACGAATGAAAGCCGCCGGCGGCAATTTCAGGAGAAATTTTATAGCCTACCACCACCAACAGCGCAATACGCAAGGCATTGAGCAGCCAGATACTCGCCACCCCTAATGGAAACAACAAAAATGCATTTGGGAACAATAGCTTACTTCTAAACACAGCCAGATAACTACCCACGAATAGCATAATCAATATAATGCCTTCATAACCCGAGCAACGGAACGAAATTTCTACGCTAAAATGACCCAGCGAAATGAGAGAGATTTGCGGGTCGCAAACAATATTTGAATAAAACAAGCCCAGCATCGCCACCACAAGCCGAAACGTCCAATTCGCCAAGACTTGCCAAAAAGAATTAGCCAGCGCATTACTGACCCAATAACCTAAAAAGCCCGCCAGTCCGGAAACAAGCAGGTTACGGTGGTAATTGACAAAAAAAGTCAACCAAAACTTTCCCGGCGCCATCATTAACGGAAAAGTCAACACCAAACAACCCATCAACGCCCACCGCAAAGCTTGAAATACACTCTGATAAGCTTGACCTCCCAACGGAGATAAGCCTATATCCGCCATGCGCCACGACAAGAAATAAACCATGACGAATAATACCGTATTAAGCAAAAACCAAAGCCAAGCCTTAGGCTGCCGGTTTTGCCGCGCTATTTCCATAATCGAACGGTACTGTGGCGCGCAGGTTAAGGCCAACATGGCCAGCGTTACAATAATGACGCGGATAACATTATTGTTTTCCACCCATTTAATCAAAGCGCCGCGACTTTCATAGTCATCCCAATTATCCAAAAGCGCCTTTTCCATAACCGCCAGGACAAAAACTCCAATTATTTTTAAGATTAACAGCATAAAAAAAATGATTAAGTCAGTAAGCTGTTAACAATTAAGCACTATACGTATAGTCATGGGTAACGGCCTTGTAAACAAAACACCTTCCACACTATTAACATAGTCTTTTTTTGTTAGCTGCTTATTATAAAATTAGCGTCGGCATTTCGGCTAAGTCATTTAGAGATGCCATTGACTGGACGGCTAACACATTTTGCGAACCAAGCAATCAAACCGTGCTGACAAACTTAGCTAAATCTGCTATTTTAACACAATAATACATATACACCGGTTACACGTCTCGCCGGCGTCCGCCAAAATGGAATCGCACGTCATCACCGCGCCGCCAACCCTAACCGCAAGCAGCGCCAAACCTGCCAGCCCTGTATAATAGACCCATCATTTCCGCAATCCACTGGAGCAAACATGGCTATCAAACGAATGACCGATCTCGACCTCAACGGCAAACGCGTATTAATCCGCCAAGACCTCAATGTACCGGTAAAAGACGGAAAAGTCGCCAGCGACCTACGCATTCAAGCTAGCGTCCCGGCAGTACAATTCGCCCTGGACGGCGGCGCGGCGGTGATCATCATGTCTCACCTCGGCCGCCCCGAAGAAGGCGTCTACGACGAAGAATCCAGCCTGAAACCGGTCGCCGAACGCTATAGCGAACTACTAGGCCAACCGGTGCGCCTGCAAAAAGACTGGCTGGATGGCATTGAAATCCAACCCGGCGAAGTCGTGCTGTGCGAAAACGTCCGCTTCAACAAAGGCGAAAAGAAAAACAGCCCGGAACTCGGCAAAAAACTGGCCGCCCTATGCGACATATTCGTCATGGACGCCTTCGGCACCGCCCACCGCGCGGAAGCCTCCACCCATGCCGTCGCCGAATTCGCCCCCATCGCCTGCGCCGGCCCATTGCTGGCCGCCGAACTGGACGCCCTCGGCAAAGCCCTGGAGCATCCGGAACGCCCATTGGTCGCCGTCGTCGGCGGCTCCAAGGTCTCCACCAAACTGACCGTGCTGGAGTCATTATCCTCCAAAGTAGACCAATTGATCGTCGGCGGCGGCATCGCCAACACCTTCATCGCCGCCGCCGGCTACCCGGTCGGCAAATCCCTGTATGAAGCGGACTTAATCGACGAAGCCAAGCGTCTCATCGCCGCCGCCAAGGAACGCGGCGCCGACATCCCGATTCCGGTTGACGTCGTCGTGGCCAAGGAATTTTCCGAAACCGCCGCCGCCGTCATTAAAAACGTCGCCGACACCGCCGAAGACGACCTGATCCTGGACATTGGCCCGGTCACCGCCAAACAATACGGAGAAATCCTGCAAAAAGCCGGCACAATCGTCTGGAACGGCCCGGTCGGCGTATTTGAAATCGACCAATTCGGCGAAGGCACCAAAACCGTATCCCAAGCCATCGCCGACAGCCCGGCCTTCTCCATCGCCGGCGGCGGCGACACCCTAGCGGCGATCGACAAATACGGCATCGCCGACCGCATCTCCTACACATCAACCGGCGGCGGCGCCTTCCTAGAATTCCTGGAAGGCAAGGAACTGCCGGCGGTGGCAATGCTCCAAACCCGCGCCTAAACCCTACGGGGGAGGCCCGTAAAATAAGCCAACCACTCAAGGCCTTGGCGGGCGGGAGCGGTTGCCTGACCCCAAGCCTACACGGATGTATTCACGGCGTCCCCGAGCAACCAACCACTCAAGGCCTTGGCGGCCGGGAACGGTTGCCGGGGGTGTGGGAGGCATGGATGCCGACCCCAAGCCTACACGGATGTATTCACGGCGTCCCCCGGCAACCGT
>CAIYSZ010000048.1 GCA_903928965.1 uncultured Pseudomonadota bacterium | reverse complement strand
GACGTGATGAAACAGTCACGCGGCTTCGCCAACATCAATAACCCATGGGATCCGGCCACCAACCCGCCGCCGCTGGACGCCAACGGCTGGCCGACCACCGATTTTGGGGTGTTTTTCATTACCATACCGCACGATCCCTTGGGCCGGCCGGTGACCGCCACTTATCCCAGTATGTTCGGCACGTATACCTTAAGTTTTAATGGTCAGGCCAATATCGGTTCCAAGGACGGCAACCAAATTATCAATCAAGTCTATGACGCGGCCGCCAACACCACGACCGCGCAAGTGGTGGTCGGCCCCAACCAAACCGGCGTGGATTTGGAGTTTTACAATACCCATAACGGGGTGCAAAATTTGCAATTATTGCGGCCGGGTTACGCGCTCGGCTCCGGCCAAGTGTTCACCTCGCAATTGTTAAATGCCTTGCAGCCGTTTAGCGTCATTCGCTTCATGGAGCCGCTGAGCACCAATGGCAACCCGGTCGCCACGTGGGCCGGACGTAAATCGGTCAATGACCCGACGCAGCAAGACCCGCGCGGTATCGCCTGGGAATACGTGATTCAATTGGCGAACGCGGCGGGCAAGGACATTTGGATCAATATTCCCGAAGGCGTGGACTTGACCGACAAAAGCGCCAATAACTACGTGACTCAATTGGCTAATTTATTGAAGGCGAATTTGAATCCCAAATTGCACGTGTACGTGGAGTACGGCAACGAAGTGTGGAATACCTTGTTTTCGCAAAACGCCGCCAACTTGAAATCCGCGATTAATGAGGTCAACAGCGGCGCGGACCCCAGCTTGAACTACGACAACGGCAACAATCAATGGTATTGGGGTTACAGGCGGGTGGCGCGCCAATTGGTGCGCGTCAGCCAATTGTTCGCCCAAGTGTATGGTCAATCCGCCATCAACACGACCATCCGGCCGGTGTTCGCTTTTCAAGAGGCGCAACCGTTTTTGACCCAGGATGCCTTGCGCTACGTGAGCAGCAATTTCGGCCCGCCCAGCAAGTATTTTTACGCCATTGGCGGCGCGCCTTACTTTTCCTCCGGTCCCGGCGACACCAGCCTAGATGGCTTGTTCGCCAATTTGCAAACCTCCTTGAGCCAATATATGGCGGGTTTCACCGGCTTGCCGGCCTATAACGGCGGCGTGGCCTGGACCGGCATTACCTTTAAGAGCCTGGCCAACTACTTCGGCTTGAAAAGAATAGCCTATGAAGGCGGCCCGGATTTGAGCCAGGAGACCAACGCCGCCTTGGCCGAACAAGCCGAAAGCGACCCACGCATGAATCAATTGATTCAAGCCGAACTGGCGAATTTCTATGGCTGCGGCAACGATTTATTCGTGTACTACGCTTTGGCTACGCCGCCGGGTCATACCTTCGGCGTGTACAAGGATGTGACTGTGCCAACCCAAAAAAGCGCGGCCTTGACGACCGTGATGAAAACCCCGTTGGCAAGTTACACAGTGTGCAACGTCACGAACAACGGTTTGTTGATTCAATGATTATTTCGCGAGGGATCATTCCGTTAGCCGACTTTCCGCTCTCCTAGCGTCCGCGCTGGCCGAAGCGTTTTTTGCTCCTTGCCGCGCTTGGTTTGCGGGGGCTTTAGCGGCCGTTTCCGGCAATAGACAGCTGATAATTAGCAACATGTGCGTAAATTTGTCATGATAAAATGCAGGTTATGCGTTTATTATTTGTTTGTATGAGCGTTTCGTTTGATGAGCGCGCCGCGCTTGGTTCAGAGCATGCTTGAGTAAAATTCAAACCTAATTACGAGATTGAAATCCCGTGTTCCAATAATTTTACCTAATCCAATGGATTTTTAGCTTGGCCTTTTCACTGCTATACATGATTCAAACCCTGATATACCGTTTGATTTTAATCGCTTGCGTCATGTCCTTGAGCGCTTGCGGCAGTTGGGAGATCGTGCCCGGCGCTACCGATGACGCGGATAAGTCGTTTACGGCGCCGGACAGAACCAAACGCACTTCCGATATGAGCGCGATTGAGGCGTTCAAGGATGAAACTAAAAAAGTTGACGATTATCTATTGTATGACGGCGATGATATTTTTATCGAGGTGGTGAACCGTCCGGAGTTGTCCGGTTTGCAACGTATAGGCCCCGATGGGCGCATCACGTTGTCGGTGGCGGGTTCCATTCCGATTCGGAATCTTACCCGCGAGGAAGCCGCGGCGGCTATAACCAAGGCGCTGTCGCCTTATTATTTAAGTATTTTCACCACGGTGCGGGTGGAACATTACAATTCAAACCGGGTCACTATCGTCGGCCGGGTGGAACGGCCCGGAGAAATTTTGTTCAACACGCCGCCGACATTGCTGGATATATTGGCCAAGGCCGGCGGCATGCCCTTGCAGCGAAAGGAGCAGGTGTTGACGCGTTGCGCCATTATCCGTAACGATAAAATTTTGTGGGTGGATTTAAGCCGCTTGTTGCTGGGCGACACCAGTTTGAATGTTTCGCTGCAACGCAATGATACAGTGTATATACCGGATTCCAGCGATACTTCAGTGTTTGTATTAGGCGCGGTGACGCGGCCCGGCGTTTTCAGCTTGACGCCGCAGATGTCCTTCATGGATGCCTTGGCTCAAGCCGGCGGTCCGACCAAGGAAGCTAATTACAGCGATTTGCATTTGATACGACCCAGAGACAATGTGAACATGTCCATTGATTTGGCCGATATTTTGGAACCGCAAAAAACCCTGGACGTCGCCATCAAGGAAGGCGACATTATTTATGTACCGCGAAATGCCGTGGGTAAGGTGGGTTATATTATTCAGCAAATTAACCCGTTCTCCGTGTTGTTTACGGTGGGTACTTCCCTATCCGCGATGCCCTAGACGACATGGCGGAAACTCAATTCACGGCCAAGGCCGACGAGTCGGTAAAGACCGGGGCGCTGATGCCCATGGTCAGCTTGCGTAAGCATTTCCGCATCAGCTTGTATATTTTCGTCGCTTTTGCATTGTTGGGAATTCCCTTGGCCTGGGTCAAGGGTAAATCGTATTACTCGGCGACGGCGGTAATCCGTATCGCGCCCCGGGTCGCCAATATTTTGCTTGAGAACCGGGAAATGGAAATTCCCTCCTACCAGCAATATAAGCAATTCGTCGAGCAACAAATCGACACCATCACCCGCTACGATATCTTGCTGGAGTCCTTGGACGCCTTGGGCGATAAACGCCATGTTTGGCAGGCGGATAAGGAATCCGACCGCCGGGCGGCGGAACGTTTGCAAAGTTCATTGGCGGTGAAGCAGGTCGGCGACAGTTATCTGGTTTCCATATCCTTGGAGTCGGATAAGGATGAAGGCCTGAATGACATAGTCAACACCGTGGCGCAGACGTTTATCAAGCGCGCGCATGAAGATGAGTTGATATACGCCTCCAAGGAGCGGATGGATATTTTGTACCAACAACGGGATAAGCTGGCGGATAAACTGCATCAACAAAATAAGGAGTTGTCGGATTTATCGCAGGAAATGAGCGTGACTGTTTTTGTGGATAACGTTCCCAACCGCTTTGACGAACTGTTGGCCGACAGTCAATCCGCTTACGCAACCGCGCAACGCGCTCATCTTGAGGCGGTGGCGAATGCGTTATTGTTCGACAATCCCAATGATCCGCAAGCGTCCGCGGCGCTTGACGCGGCGGTCGAGGATACCGTGTATAAAGACCCTGGCTTGCTTAGCTTGAAATCGAATTTGTTTTTGCGCCGCAGCGAGTTGGTGAGGCAAATTGGCGGTTTGGACCCTAATCATCCCGGTTATGTGCAAATTAAGGGGCAATTGGATCGAATTGAAAAAGAGGTCGTGGACGCCACCGAGCAGTTGACCAACAAAGTAAGGTTCAAGATGTTGCAGGAACGGCGTTCCCAAGTGCGATTGACCGAAAAAATCGAACAGGATTTATTAACCCAAATCAATAGCCAAAAGCAAAACGCGGCCTGGTATAGCAGCCGTTATAATTATGCGCTGGCGCTCAAGGCGGATATCAAGCTAACCGAGGAAAAATTGCAGTTGGTGGATAACCGGGTCAATTTCATGGAGCTGGAGTCCAAGTCGCCTGGCTTTTTCCGCATGGAAACCCCGGCGCGGCCGCCGGAAATGCCGGTGCGCGGCGGACGCAAGAAATTGCTGGTGATGATGACGGTGCTGGGCGCGGTGATCGGTCTGATCGTGCCGATTCTGATCGATATGTTCGACCGGCGCATCAAGACCGGCGGTCAAGTTGAAAAATTGCTGGGTTATAAGCCTTTGGCCTTGTTTTTGGCGCCGGAACACGCTACCGGCGGGCTGGAGAACTTTGTCGCCAATCAAAGGCGGCATTTGAGCTTGGCCTTGGAACGGGAGCGGATTGAAGCCGGCCGCGGTAATAGTTTGATTCTGATGACGGGCGTAGGTTACCAGAACGCGACCACTTTGCAGGCGCTGGAGTTGGCGGCGGATTTGAACCGCATACAGGTGCGCGCCATCGTGGTGGAGGTGAATGCGCTGCGGCCGGATCAGCGTTACGCCAACTCCGCCCATCCCGGCGGTTTGTTGAACCTGCTGTCCGGAGCGGACCAGGATATCGCTAAGTTGATTCTTCCGGGCGAAAACGGTTTGCCGGATCGTATCGGCCTTGGCGCGCCGTCCGAAAATTTGCTGGGCGGTTATCAACGTCTGCAAGCCGCTCTGAAAAAACTTGCCGAGTCGTATACCGTTATTATTCTGGATGCGGCGCCGATTTTATTTTCGGCGGATACCGAATTTTTTGCTAGTATTTGTGATATAACCTTGATGGTTATTGCCGCCATGCAAAACAAGCCGCCGCTCGTGAAGCGGGCCGTGCAGGTGCTGGAACGGGTAAACCCTAAAGCGGTGGGTTTTTTGGTCACCCGCTTGGAAGTTTTTAACGGCGGCGGGTATTATGCTTCGCTGAGCCAAATATATAATAAGAATGATGCGGTAGTATCCGCCGTAGTGAAATAACTATTGCGAAATGACTGTTTCAAAATAATTGGAGCTGGATATGAATCCCGAACCTACCCGGTTGCTTTATTTGCTGCACAGCGGCAATTTGTACGGCACCGAGCGCATGGCTCTGTTTACCCTGGAGGGTTTGCGTGGAGAAATGACGCCGCTGTTGTTGGCGCCTCCCGGTCCGGTGCATGCGGCGGCGCGGGCGTTGGGGGTGGAGTCGCATGAATTTCATGGGGCGCTGGATTTATTCAAGCGCATGCCGGAGTTTCTGCGCGGGGCGAGTCGCATCGCGGTGTGCGCCACCGGGGTTTCGCATTCCTTGATTTTTATCGCCTGGAATCTGGTTTTCAGGTTGAAAAACATCCACTTGCACTTGGTGCACGGCGGCACGGACGAACGTTTGAGTTACGGACGAAAAAAAGTGTTGAATTATTTTCCGGTGTTGCTGGTGGCGGTTTCTGATTACGTCAAGCAGCGCTTGCTGGCTAATGGCGCACGGGAAAAGCAAATTCGGGTGCTGGAGAATTTTTTGCCGGACCGGCAAATCGCCGCCGCGCCGAAACGGCCGCCTTTTTTAGAGGGCGGGGTGCGTAAGGTGTTGGTGATTTCCAGAATCGACCCGATTAAACGCGTTGACGTGTTGCTGGACGCTTTGGATTTGGAACCGGGTTTGGCGGAGCTGAGTATTCGCGTACTTGGCAGCGGTTGGGATTTCGATAAACTGCGCGCCCGGGCCGAACAAGACCATCCTAATGTCGTGTTCGCGGGGTTTAGTGATCGCGTGGCCGAGGAATTGGCGGCTAGCGATTTATTATTGCATTTGTGTCCTACCGAGCCTTTTGGTTTGGCGATTCTGGAGGCGATGGCCGCCAGGACCCCGGTTTTAGCGCCCGACGCGGGCGGCGCCGCGCCGCTGATCGTAAACGGCGAGTCCGGATTGCATTTTAAAGCCAATGACGCGCTTGATCTGGCCCGCCAATTGACTTATCTAAAAACCGCTCCCGCCACGGAACTGAACCGGTTCGCGGAACAGGCCCTGCAACGTTTGTTGGAGCGCTATTCCAGCGCGGCCGGTTTAAAACATTACCGAACATTGTTCGCGGAAGTGACGGCATGAGCAATAATCCATTGATTTCGGTGGTGGTGATCGGACGCAATGAGGGCCAGCGTCTGGCTGCTTGCTTGAATTCGATTATAACCGCGCATAATCCCGGCGGCGAGTTGGAGTTGATTTACGTGGATTCCGATTCCCGCGACCATAGTCCGGAACTGGCGGCCTCCTTGGGCGCCTTGGTGTTGCGGGTCAAGCCGGAAAGACCGTGCGCCGCCATTGGCCGTAACGCCGGCTGGCGGGCGGCGCGGGGAACTTATATTTTATTTCTGGACGGCGATACCTTGCTGCATCCCGATTTTCCGCAAGCCGCTTTGGCCGCGATGTCCGACCCGCAAGTCGCCGTGGTTTGGGGTCACCGACGCGAGGCTTATCCTGAGCGGTCGCTTTACAACCGCATTCTGGACCTGGACTGGATTTATCCGCCCGGCGTATCGGAGTTTTGCGGCGGCGACGCCTTGATGCGGCGGGATGTTCTGGAACGGGTCGGCGGGTTTAGCGAAGATTTGATCGCCGGCGAGGAGCCGGAACTGTGCCAAAGGATTCGCGCCTTAGGGATGATTATTCAGCATATCGATCAACCGATGACGCTGCACGATTTGGCGATAACCCGGTTTCAAGCTTATTGGCGGCGCGCGGTGCGCGCCGGCCACGCTTACGCGGAAGTTTCGCGGCGCATGAAAAACACTGCTTTTCCGTTATGGTTGCGGGATGCGCGCCGCAACGCGGTGCATGCGGCGGTATTGATATTTTTGGCTTTGGGCGGCGCGGCGGCGGCGGTCATTTCCGGCCAGCCGGCGGCGCTTGCCGGCCCGGTTTTGGCCTATGCGGTACTGATTTTACGCTCGGCTTACAAGGCGCGCTGGAAAAAAGCCGATGCGCTGACCTTGTTGCTTTACGGCGCGCATTCGCACTTTCAACAAATTCCTATCGCTTGGGGGCAGTTGAGCTATTGGCTGCATAAATTCAAAAACCAGCGGCAAGCCTTGATTGAATACAAATGAGCGTTTGATTTGAAATGAGGTATAAATCAAAATGAGTCATCAATCAAAATGAGTTATCAATTGAAATTAGCGCTGGTTTCCGTGTTGAGACCGTTCGCCTGGTTCAGCGACCGCTTGGAAGCCGCCGGCCGCCTATGGGCGCATGCCAGGGTCAAGCAGATATTGGGCGGGGCGCTGGACCCTAGCGTGGTGGTGGTGAATACGCCTGAGTTTTCCGGCACGCGGCGGATCAGTCTGGGCAAGAATCTGTTTTTGTACCGTGATCTGTATCTGGAAACCCAGGAACAGGGGCGGATTAGCATCGGCGACGGCGTGGTGTTGTCGCGCGGGGTGCATATCGTGGCTTACTCCGAGGTGGTGCTGGAGGATGGCGTGATGGTCGGCGAGTACAGCAGCATCCGAGACGCCAATCACCGCGTGGCGCCCGGCGATTCGGCGCGGCATAGCGGCCACGATAGCAAACCGATTTTGATCCGCCGCAATGCCTGGATCGGCCGCGGCGTGACCATTCTACGCGGGGTTACCATCGGCGAAGGCGCGGTGGTTGGGGCCAACGCCGTGGTAACCAAGGATGTTCCCGCGGGAGCCATGGCGGCGGGAGTGCCGGCGCGGATTATCAAATCATAAAGTTGTTGCATGCTTTCTTATATCACCTATCTGGCAGGGGTATGGGCTTATAATGTTGCGCAAAAGCAGTCGGTAAACAAGGCGTTTATTTGGGTTTATATTCCCATTTTGCTGCTGTTGCCCGAATATTACAAAGCCATTACGCCGGGACTCCCTGACCCGTCATTCAGCCAAACCGCGGCTATCGCGGTGTTCACCGTCTTCGTGATGAAAGGCGCCAAGGGCTACCGCTTTTCCATTACCGACGTGGTGGTCGGCTTTTACGCTTTTTGCGTCTCTTTCTCCGAATTTTTGGCTTCGGGTTACGCCGATGCGCAAAACTTGATGTTCACCCAATTGACCTCGGTGTTGATCCCTTATATTTTGACTAAGAGTTTGGTCGAACCGTTTAATTTGCGTCACGAATTCGCCAAGAGTTTCGTCATTTGTCTCTCCATTGTCTTCCTTTGTAATTTGTATGAGAACAAAATGGGGGCGAATCTGTGGTCCCTGATTTTGGGCAGATTTTTCCCCGGTCAAGGCGAAGGGTGGATGACGACGTTTCGTTTTGGCTTGGCTAGGGCGGCGGGGCCTTACGGGCATTGCCTAATCGCCGGCATTGTTATGGCGGTGGGCTACCGTTTGCAGCGTTGGTTGCATTGGTCGGGGGCCTGGCCGAAGAAAATGAAGATATTTTCAATGATTCCTTGGCTGACGCCAGGGCAAATTTTTACCGTAATGATATTTGGCGGCGTCTTTTCCACGTTAGGCAAGGGGCAGTGGTTGGCGGGCATTGTCGCCACCGGCATAGTTATTATCGGCCGTTCCAAAAAACGCTTGCTGGCCATTTATGCGGTATTGGGGGTGTTGGTGTTCATCGGCATACCCGCGTTAATTGCGTTTTTTAAATGGATTTCCGTCGGCCGCTATAACGCCACTGACGATAATCAGGAAACCGCCGCCTACCGTTATGATCTGGTGATTGAATACATGGATATCGCCGCGCAAAAATTGTGGTTTGGCTGGGGTTTGATGCAATGGCCTAAGGTTCTGGGATACCCATCGATAGACAATAATTTTTTGCTGGTTTATTTGAACCACGGCCTGCTGGCTGTCACGTTGTTGCTGGGTATGATGTTCGGCATGATGGGGACCTTGATCTGGCGCGGCTTGCAGCAACCCTTTGCCGAGCCGCCCGGCAGTTCGCTGGCCTTTACCTTGGCGGCGATTTATTTAATGTATATCATCGCCGTGGCCACCGTGGCCATGATGGGGCAGAGCGCCACTATTTTTTTTATAATTACCGGTTTGTCGGCCGGTTATTTACAGAATAAAAAACCGGATGGTTTTGCCACGGAAAACGCGGCTCCGGTGGATACCCGTTTGTTTCGTTTTCGCAAGGTGCTTTGATGTATTGCCGGGCATGATGGGCGGCGGTTTTGTTGGCCGGATGCGCGGACCTGTTTTAGGATCAGGGCATGGCGGGCTCTTGCGGGCTGTAAGCCTCGATAGATTCGGCGAGCGCGCTTTCAAAAAATTCGGGTCATTATAAAAGGAAATGATATGCTTTAGCTGTTGGATAAGCTGTTAACAATAAGTCTCTATGCGTATAGTCATGGCTAGCATACCGCCTTATAATATTGTTGGCTGCTTATATGTATTGGGATATTAATTAAACTTCAAAACATTATCCGGAAAAGGAAGCAAAATGATTAATCAAGCCAGCGCCAATCAAGATAACCGAGCAAGCAGAACCAGTTGGCTAATCGCCTTGTTTGTTGGTTTTTTAGTAGCTTACCCTTTTGCCTATGTGGCCATGGCGCAAAATCCGCATTTATTGATTGGCGTGTTGGCCGGCGATTCGTATCACTACTTGGCGATTGCCCGCAAGGCTTTGGAGTCCGGTATTTATACCTATGACGGCGTGCATGTGACCAACGGTTTTCATCCTTTGTGGCAATACAGCGCTCGCGGCCTGTTCACCTTATTCAATTTCACCAGTCACGAGCAGCAGGCCTTGGCCTTGATATCGCTGTCGGTGACGAGCTGCACCTTGGGCGCGGTGTTCGCCAGTATGGCGATTCAACGCCTAACCGGGCAAAAGTATTTGGGTTTATTGGTGATTCCGGGTATTTTTTACCTGACTTTCGGAGTGCACGTGCAAACCCTGTCGGTGTGGAGCACAGTGGACGGCATGGAGTCCGCGTATTCCTTGCTGTTTGGCGGCTTGTTTTTTTACGTCATGAGTAAATTCAATGATTTGAGCGATTCGGCGGAGGATTTGATCGGCGCTTGTAAAAAAATCGGTTTCATTCTGCCGTTCATGATTCTTTCCCGTCTGGATGACGTGTTTATTATTCCGGCCTTTTACGTGCCGATTTATTTGCACCGCTCGGCGTTGCCCAACCGGATCAGCGCGGCGTTTTGGCTTAGCTTTCCGGCGGGCGTGGCGGTTATCTGTTATTTAATCTACAACATTGCGACGGTTGGCGCGGCCATGCCGCTAAGCGGCAGCACCAAGTTCGGTTTCGCCGGATTTACGACCGCGTATTTAACCGGTGTGATGCATTTTCCGCCGCTTTTGGATTTAAAAAATCTGGTCAGCGTCAAACAGAGCGACGGTGCGACGCTTTTCCCAAATTTTTTCCGCTTGGCCGAGGTGTTCTATCCCTTGGTCGCCGCCGGGTTCGGTTTATTTATCGTTTTGAAAAATCATAGAAACAGACCTATGTTTTTGTTGTTGGCGGCGATTTGCGGCTATATGGTTATCAAAATGTCTTATAACTTCTTTTTCGTGAATGCCTGGCATCAATCTTCTTGGTATTACGGCTTGGCTAATATTTCGATTTCGGTGTTGGGGGCCATGCTGGTGAATGAAATTGTCGGCGAGCTGAATTTTAGCAGCGTCGGCAGGGCGGCGTTTGCGACGTTGTATGGGTTGCTGATGTTATTCACCGCCTCGCTTAAATATTTTCATTTGGCATATCCTACCGCCAATGAGCTTAAATATTGGGATCGCAAGGACGAAATTCGCGCCGAATTGGTGACGCGCGGCGCTACGGGTATTTTGAATGTCGATGACGGCATTGGGGCGTTTTTATTGGATCTGCCTTCGATACACGGTTTCGCCTTCGCTACCGACACCGAAGCGCAAAAAGCCTACCGCGAGGGGAAAATGTTGGCCGTGGCGTCCGCCAGGGGTATAAACGTGATTACCGGAGATTATTTGGCAACGGATTTAGCGCCTTTGCAAACCGATTTGGTCGGGTATTTAAAAAGCAGCTTGGCCTGGGAGACCATGCGTAACGAGGCGGAACATTATGATTTCAGCTTGTTGTATTACGATGCGCCGTTACGCTTGCCGTTTATCGCCTTTAAACCGAAAACGGACGCGGTGAATTGAGTTTCGGTTTTAGCTTGGCTTAGGGAACCTCTGATTAATTCGTGATTTCAAATTTAGTAGTCAATAAAATTAACCTGTTGCGCAGCTGTTAACGTGTTGCGCAGCTATTAACGTGTTACGCAGCTGTTTTTCTTGAAAAGCCGCATTATTCAGAGGCTTCTTAGCGGTAGTTTGTGGCTAATTAGGGTAAGATTTGCCTGTGGAGCTCTGCCGAGGCCCGGAGCAAGGTTTGGGTTAAACTGAACGGGTTTTCAATGCCGGCGGCGACGCGGTGAAAGGAATCAAGAATGGCGGAGCGCCGGTAATGGCGGGTGAAGCGTTTTTTAATGGGCGGCTCTAGCTATCGTACAGCCATAGAAGAATACTATGGCTGCGGAGTGTATAACTTACTAAATCTGAAATTATTATTGGAATTTTTTCAGATTTTCAAAACCTTCTTTCGCGCCTTTCAATTCTTGATCGGCAGTTGGAAGGTCTGATTTATTAGCGGCTTCACGAGCTTTTCTCAGTTTGCCCATCACTTTGTCACGCTCGAACTCGAATTTATAGTTTGCGCTCAGTTCAGCAGCTTTTTCATTGGCGGCTTTAATTAAACCGGCGACTGCTTTTGCATCTCCGGCTGGAATGGCATCCAAAGCGGCTTGAATTCTGGCGTCAACTTCCTTGAAGGTTTCAGAAAGTGACACTTTAGTTTTAGTTTCCGCTGCGAATGCAGGACTAGACAGACCTAGTACTGAAAAAAACAGGATGAAAGTGATTAAAATTTTCTTTAAAGACATATGCTAACTCGTTATTAAGTGTAAATTTATGGTAAATATTGCATTGAATGAAATCAAGCTTGGTTTGTGTACTTTCCTTTGATTTTCATCAATCTTGCAATTATAGTGGGGTTTAATTAAGACTTCGTGACCGTTTAAATATTTTTAAAAAGAAATGAGGTCTTTTCGCTGATAAGTGGTTGATTCAATGTTCCGGATTTGCCTGGTGTTCGTTTTGCGGGAAGAGATTGGAACGATTTAAAAAAACGATAAAAACGCACCGTAGTTGTGTTGTTAAGATATTTTACAATTAGATTAAAATGCGCGGCGTATCGTTTATCGGATGGAACAGGCCGGAAAAAATAATCGATGCAATCGACCAATGAACATTGCGCCGCGACCTCCATGGGTCACGCGGGCGCGGATTATTTAGGTATTTGAGAAAATCTTGTCCCGGCCATTTTAACTATAGCCTATTATTTGGATAAAACTTGGGTTAGGAACTGGCCGTTACTTGAGGAGCGTCAGGCGGCCTTGTTATTGGTAAAGCGGATTTTTTCCAAGCACCATAATGTTGGCGGCGAGAACCATGGGTTTTAAAAATTTCTTGTCATTTTAAATTGGGTTACGGGGTCGGTTACGTTGTGGATAGGGCCTGAGGTAACGTCGTCTGCGATAATTGTGCAGCGGCCATTAACATGGCTTGGTTTAGGGAAGCTCTGATTAAATCAATTTTTCATGATAATGATACTTGTAAGTCATTGATTTAATATATAATAAAATATAAGAAAAGCCATTAATCCGAGGTCCCTTGGCGTGTTGGAATGGTTAGGCTTTGCCGTCTTCGTCCGGCATGTGGGCGGTGAGGGATTTGGGCAATTTTTTCTTGATTTTGACGCCTAGCTCTTCAAACTGGCTGGCTTGGCGCAGTAGATTGCCGTGGCCGGCGCTGAATTTGTTGACCACGCCGTCGTAGGTTTTTTGCACGCTGTGCAGTTGTTGGCCGAGTTTTTCGATGTCCTCGGCGAATAGGCGGATTTTGTCGTACAGGCTGCCGGCTTTGTCGGCTAGGATGCGGGCGTTTTCGTTTTGTTGTTCATAGCGCCAAATGTTTTGGATGGTGCGCAAGGTAGCGAGTAGGGTGGTGGGGGTGACGACTACGATTTTATGTTCAAAGGCGGTGTTGAACAAGTTGTCGTCAGCCTGAAAAGCCGCCATGAAAGCGGCTTCTATCGGCATGAACATCAATACGAAATCCAGGCTGCGCAAGCCGGTTAGGCCGGCGTAATCCTTGGCGCTCAGGGTTTTGATGTGCTGCCTGACCGCTTCGGTGTGTTGTTTTAGGGCTTCAGCGCGTTCCGTGTCGTCAACGGCGCTGCAATAGCGCTCGTAAGCGATGAGCGATACCTTGGCGTCAATGATGATGTCGCGCTGTTCCGGCAGGTGCACCACAATATCGGGTTTGAACAAGCGCTGGTCGGCGTCGCGGTAGCCGGCTTGCGCCTCGTACTCCGCGCCCTTGCGCAATCCGGATTGTTCCAGGACTTTCTCCAGCACTAATTCGCCCCAGTTGCCTTGAATTTTGTGGTCGCCTTTCAAGGCCTTGGTCAGATTCAACGCTTCTTGATTCATTTTGGCGGCGTCGCGGCGCAAGGCGGTGATTTCCTCGCGTAGGCCGGCGCGGTCGCGGGTTTCGTTGTCGTAGACGTTTTCCACCCGTTGCTTGAACTCGCCCAGTTGTTGCCGTAGCGGATTCAGCAATTGCTCCAGACCGAGTTTGTTTTGTTCGCTGAGTTGCTGGCTGCGCTCCAGAAGGATTTTTTGCGCCAGATTTTCAAATTGCTGGCCCAATTGCGCTTCGCTGGTTTGCAGCCATTGCATTTTTTCGGCTTGGTGTTTTTGTTGTTCCTGCCAGCGGGCGTTCAATTCGGCGTGAGCGGTTTGCAACTGCTGCCAGTTTTGCCGTTCTTGCAGCCATTGCTGTTGTTCTTGCATTAATTGGGTTTGTTTTTGCGCCGCGACCGCCAGTTGGATTTGCGTTTCTTTGAGTTCCTGGTTTAGGCGGCGGGCGCGGCGGGAAAAAATCCAGCCGCCGACCGCGAAACCGGCGGCGAGCGCCGCGGCCAAGGCGGCGCTCGCCGCCAGGGTTTCA
Organism: uncultured Pseudomonadota bacterium; assembly: GCA_903928965.1. Lineage (GTDB taxonomy): Bacteria > Pseudomonadota > Gammaproteobacteria > Methylococcales > Methylomonadaceae > Methylomonas. The sequence continues at coordinate 17,932 of CAIYSZ010000048.1, read as the reverse complement.
TTCAGCATTGCTTGAATGCGGCCGCGGCGGCGGCGATGGTGACTTCTAGGTCGGCGTCGCTATGCGCTTGGGATACAAAGCCGGCTTCAAACGCCGAGGGGGCTAAATAAACGCCTTGCAGCAACATGGAATGGAAGAAGCGGCGGAAGCGCTCTTGGTCGCATTGCATGACTTGAGCGAAGCGGCTGATTTGAGTTTCGGCGCTGAAAAACAGGCCGAACATGCCGCCGACTTGGGTGGTGGTAAAGGGAACGCCGGCTTGGGCGGCGGCTTGCCGCAGGCCCTGCAGCAGCCGCGCGGTTTTTTCGGTCAGGCTTGGGTAAAAATCAGGCGCGCTAATCAGTTGCAAGGTGGTCAGGCCGGCGGCCATGGCTACCGGATTGCCGGACAAGGTGCCGGCTTGGTAGACCGGGCCGAGCGGGGCCAGCTGTTGCATGATTTCGCGTTTGCCGCCGAAAGCGCCGACCGGCATGCCGCCGCCGATGATTTTGCCTAGCGTGGTGAGGTCCGGGGTGACGCCGTACAGACCTTGCGCGCCATGCAAGTCGACGCGAAAACCGGTCATCACTTCGTCGAAGATCAGCACTGCGCCGTATTGGTCGCAAACTTGGCGCAATGCGGGCAAAAAGTCCGGTTCCGGCGGTACGCAGTTCATGTTGCCGGCCACCGGTTCCACGATGACGGCGGCGATTTGCGCGCCAAGTTCGGTGAAGGTTTGCCTGACTTGTTCGCTGTCGTTATAGCTTAAAGTGATGGTGTCTTCGGCCAATGCGGCTGGCACGCCGGGAGAACTGGGTATGCCCAGGGTGAGCGCGCCGGAGCCGGCTTTGACCAGCAGCGAATCGGAATGGCCGTGGTAGCAGCCTTCAAATTTGACGATTTTGTCGCGGCCGGTATAGCCGCGGGCCAGTCGCAGGGCGCTCATGGTGGCTTCGGTGCCGGAACTGACCATGCGCACCAATTCTATCGAGGGTAGAAGTTCGTGAATTTTCGCCGCCATTTGGGTTTCAATCACCGTCGGCGCGCCGAAGCTCAGGCCTTTGGCGGCGCTGGCCTGCACGGCGGCTACCACGTCCGGGTGGGCGTGGCCGAGGATCATCGGGCCCCAGGAGCCGACGTAATCAATGTAGCGTTTTTGCTGGGTGTCGTATAGGTACGCGCCTTGCGCCTGGTCGATGTAAACCGGCGCGCCGCCGACGCCGTTGAAGGCGCGCACCGGGGAGTTGACGCCGCCGGGTATGTATTGCTTGGCCGCGGAAAATAAGTCGCGGTTGACTGAGTCTTGGTTGTCTGTCATGGCATGCCGTTTGGTTAAGAAGGCAGAGCATCCGCGCGCGCCAGGCGCGCGGGCTTAGGATTGCGGTCTGCCCGTCAGCCGCGGACCCTTGGGCAGCGGTTTATTTTGCAGGCAGAAATAAGCGGCCTGGTCGAACTTGATTTCCAGGGTTTGGGTGTCTTCGTGCTGCTGCAGGTATTTTTCGGCGTCCACTTCGGCCAAATCGTCGGCGATGCGTTTGGCGATGCAGCCGCATGAGTCTTGGGCGCGTTTTGCATCCACGTCGGGATTGACGGCGTTTTTCAATTCACGATCCACGCATTTTTGGGCGAACGCCTGAATGAATTGGGTTTTAACCGGGGAACTGGCTTCGCCGCCGGGCGGGATATGTTTATCGTGCCTGGTCTGCTGCGCCGGCGGGGCGGCGGGTTCTTTTTTGTCGTCTGAACAGGCGGTTAGCGTCAGCAACAGGGCGGCTAGCCAGATTTTGAGTATGCGATTAACGTTCATGGTGTTTAGGTGTTGTTAGTTAAGCAAGTTTTCTAATAGGTATTCCAGTTGCCGCCGCTGGCGCGCGCGGGTCAGCCGATTGGCCAGGATGATGTTTTTTAATTGACCGAGCGCGGTTTGGAAGTCGTCGTTGACCACGATATAGTCGTATTCGTCTACATGACGTATTTCCGCCGCCGCGTCGCGCATGCGCCGCTCCACTACTTCCGCCGAGTCTTGCGCGCGTTGCCGCAGGCGCTGCCGCAACACGTCCAGGGACGGCGGCAGGATGAAGATGGTGCGGCAGTCAGGCAGTTTTTGCCTTACTTGCGCCGCGCCTTGCCAGTCGATTTCTAGAATGACGTCCAAGTCTTGGGCTAAATAGTTTTGCACGGTTTGCGCGGCGGTGCCGTAAAAATTGTCGAACACCCGCGCATGCTCCAGAAACGCGCCGGCGGCGATCATGTCTTGAAATTCCGCCGCGTTGACGAAAAAATAATCCGCGCCGTGCATTTCGCCGGCCCGCGGGGGGCGGGTGGTGTGCGACACCGAAACCGTCAGGCGGTCTGTTTCGGTAAGCAATTGCTTGACCAAGCTGGTTTTCCCGGCCCCGGATGGGGCGGAGATAATATATAAATTGCCTAGGCTCATTACATTACATGGGTTTCGTTACGTGGGATAATGTTCTACATGACTATTCTATAGCAACTTTTAGCAAATACGCCATGTCGGAAGCACCGAATAAATTAGTTTTGGTTGACGGTTCCTCGTTTTTATTTCGCGCCTTTCACGCGGTGCCGCCGTTGAGCAATGCGCGCGGAGAGCCTACCAACGCGATTTTCGGGGTTTCCAATATGTTGCGCAAATTGTGCGCCGATTATCCCACGCCTTATTTCGCGGTGGTGTTCGACGCGCCGGGCAAAAATTTTCGGCACCAATTGTATCCGGAATATAAGGCGCACCGGCCGCCGATGCCGGATGAGTTGCGGGTGCAAATTGAGCCGCTGCATCGCTTGATCGCTAATATGGGCTTGCCGCTGGTCATGGAGCCGGGGGTGGAGGCCGACGACGTGTTGGGTACGCTGGCGGTGCGCGCCGCCGAGCAGGGGTTTGAGGTGCTGATCTCCACCGGCGACAAGGATTTGGCGCAATTGGTGAACCAGCGGATTACCCTGGAAAATACCATGACCAACACGCGGCTGGACGCGGCGGGTGTGGTGGAAAAATTCGGCGTCGCGCCGGAGCGGATTGTGGATTATCTGACGTTGATCGGCGACACGGTGGACAATATTCCCGGCGTGCCGAAAGTAGGTCCGAAAACGGCGGTGAAATGGCTGCGGGATTTCGGCGATTTAGAGAGTTTGATGGCGCGCGCCGCTGAGGTCGGCGGCAAGATCGGTGAAAATCTGCGCGCCAGTTTGCCGCAATTGCCGTTGTCGCGCCAATTGGCGACGATTAAATGCGACGTGGCCTTGGCGCACGATGCGCCGGCGTTGAAACGGCGCGAACCGGATTTGCCGGCGCTGCGCGAGCAGTTGCAAGAATTGGGTTTCAATAGCTGGCTGACCAGTTTGCGGCAAAGCGGGGATGCGGCCGCCGCGCCGGCGGCTAGCGGCGGGCCTGCCCCGGCGACCGGAGCAGAACCGGCATCGCCGCGGGCGTTGCCGCGCGATGCTTATGAAACGATACTGAGCGAGGCCGATTTAGAACGCTGGCTGGACAAATTAGCGCAGGCCGAGTTGTTTGCGGTGGATACCGAAACCAGCAGCCTGGATTATACGGCGGCGCATATTGTCGGCTTGTCTTTTGCGACCCGGCCCGGCGAGGCGGCGTATTTGCCGTTGGCGCACGATTATCCCGGCGCGCCGGAACAGTTGCCGCGCGCCGCCGTCTTGGCGCGGCTTAAGCCGTTGCTGGAGGACGCCAGCCGGCTTAAGGTAGGGCAAAACATTAAATACGACGCGCACGTGCTGGCTAATCACGGTATTGCCTTGCAAGGCGCGCGGCATGACACCATGCTGGAATCCTATGTTTTGAACAGCACCGCTACCCGGCACAATATGGATGATTTGGCTAAGCATTATCTCGGCGTGGAGGTCATCGGCTATGAAGAGGTGGCCGGGAAGGGGGCCAAGCAAATCGGTTTTGCCGCGGTTCCGCTGGAGCAGGCCAGCCGCTACGCCGCCGAGGACGCGGATGTGACTTTGCGCTTGCATCAAACCTTGTCGGCGCGCTTGCGCGAGCAGCCGCGGTTGTGGGATTTGTATCAAGACTTGGAAATGCCGCTGGTGGAGGTGATTACCGAAATGGAGGCCGCCGGCGTGCTGCTGGATTGCGGCATGTTGGAGCGGCAAAGCCGGTTTTTGTCGCAGCGCATGTTGGAGGTGGAGACGGCGGCGCATGAGGAAGCGGGCGCCGCGTTTAATTTGGGCTCGCCGAAGCAGATTCAAGAGATTTTGTACGACCGGCTTAAGCTGCCGGTGCTGAAAAAAACCCCCAAGGGCCAACCTTCCACCGATGAGTCGGTGTTGCAGGAATTGGCTTTGAGCTTTCCCTTGCCGCGCTTGATTTTGGATTACCGCGGCTTGAGCAAGCTGAAATCGACATATACCGATAAATTGCCCAAGCAGATTAATCCGCATAGCGGGCGGGTGCATACTTCCTATCATCAGGCGGTGGCGGCCACCGGGCGCTTGTCGTCCAGCGACCCGAACTTGCAGAATATTCCCATCCGTAGCGAGGAGGGGCGCAAGATTCGGCAGGCGTTTATCGCGCCGCCGGGGTATAAAATCATCGCCGCCGATTATTCGCAGATCGAGTTGCGCATCATGGCGCATTTGTCTGGCGATGCCGGTTTGCTGGCGGCGTTTTCACAGGGCATGGACGTACATCGCGCCACGGCGGCCGAGGTGTTCGGGGTGGATGTGGAGCAGGTGACGACGGATTTGCGCCGGTCGGCCAAGGCGATTAATTTCGGCTTGATTTACGGCATGTCGGCTTTTGGCCTGGCGCAGCAGCTTGGCATGCCGCGCAATCAGGCGCAGGCGTACATTGATTTATATTTTGAACGTTATCCCGGCGTCAAGCGTTACATGGACGATACTCGTGAATTGGCGAAGCGGCAAGGGTATGTGGAGACGCTATTCGGCCGGCGCTTGTATTTGCCGGACATCAATGCGCGCAACGCGTCGTTGCGCCAGTACGCTGAGCGCACCGCGATTAACGCGCCGATGCAGGGCAGCGCGGCCGATATCATTAAGCGGGCCATGCTGGCTTGCCGGCAATGGATACGCGACAGCGGCGCGGATGTGAAAATGATTATGCAAGTGCATGACGAATTGGTGTTTGAGGCGGCGGAGACGCGGCTGGAGGAAACCAAGGCGCATTTGTGCCAATTAATGAGCCGGGCCGCTGAATTGTCCGTGCCGTTGTTGGTGGAGGCAGGACACGGGGCGAATTGGGACGAAGCGCATTAGCCGGGTTTGGGGTTTTTTGTGATAGCGTGGTAAGCTAGAACTTTTACCGCGATTCGCGATATTTTGGTTTAATAATAATTAGAATAGGGTTTTATGCAAGCATTCGATAAAATTTTATATAAACGTGCGCCGGCGGCCGTGGCCGGCGCGTTTTTGCTTATGGCGCAGGCGGCTTGGGCCGAGTCGGACATGCAAAAACAGGAAAGAGTTTTAAAACAGCGGGAAATGAATATGCAAGCCGGGGCGGATCATTACAAGCATCAAGCGCCGGCTGACGATTCCGAGTTGTTTCGCGGCGTGTTTTACGGTTATTTGCCGTGTGAGCTGAAAGACTGCGACGGTTTTAAGATGACTTTGTCGTTAAAGCAGAAATACAATTATCTGTTGGTGACTCAATATGCCAAGGAATCCTCGCGCGAGTATTACGATAAGGGCAAATACGTGTGGGACGACTCCGCCAAGTCCTTGACGCTGACCTCAAGCAAGGATGGCAATAGCCGCCGGTTCGTGATTAAGGACGAGGTCACGTTGATTCAGGTCAACCCCGACGGCAAGCCGATGCCGGGCGATCAGGACGATTATACCTTGCGCCGTAGCGATAAATCCAAGACGCGGGACGTGCATATTCATTAAGCCGGCGGCGTTGCTTCCGGTTGCGCTAGGCCGAACCAGTGGTCCAGCACGGTATGGATTTCGTCGATTCCGGTTTTTTTCAAGGCCGAGAACAGTTGCACGCTGATGCCGCCGCCGGAGACTCCCAGCTGTTTTCTCACTTGCAGCAGGGTGTTTTTGGCTGCGCCGAAGTTAAGCTTGTCTGACTTGGTGAGTAGAATATGTTGCCGCAGATTGGCGGCAGCGCCCCATTCCAGCATTTGCCAGTCGAATTCCGTTAGCGGGTGGCGCACGTCCATCACCAGCACGATGCCGGTGAGCGCCGCGCGATGATTCAAATAAGATTCAATCATAACCCGCCAATCTTGCCGCATGGCCTCCGGCACTTTGGCGTAGCCGTAGCCGGGAAGATCCACGAACCGGCGTTGTTCGTCTATGCTAAAAAAATTTAACAATTGGGTGCGGCCGGGGGTTTTGCTGACCCTGGCCAAGGCCGTTTGTTGCACCAAGGTATTGATTGCGCTGGATTTGCCGGCATTGGAGCGGCCGGCGAATGCGATTTCCATGCCTTGGTCCGGCGGCGCGTCTTTTAGCCGCGGCGCGCTGCTTATGAATTTGGCTTGATGGTACAGTGGATTCATCGCTATCCCGGTTGAACGAAATCGGTTAAAATCCGGCTATTATAGCGCTGCCGGCTATTATAAGGACGCTTAACTTAAATCAACCTGATAGGGGTTAATTATAATGATAAAAACACTGCTAACCGCCGCCGCCTGTTTAGGAATGCTGGCTTCCACCGATTTAGTTTTCGCCGCGGGAAGTTCGGGCGCCGGCAAGGCCCAGGCCGCGTCTTGCGCCGGTTGCCACGGCGAGGACGGCAATAGTTTAATGGACGGTTTTCCAAAATTGGCCGGACAACATAAAAATTATTTGGTTAAACAATTGCATATGTTCAAATCCGGGGAGCGTCTGGCGCCGATGATGGCTCCGTTGGCGGCGGGATTGGATGATAAAGCGATTGAGGAAATCGCCGATTATTACGCCGGTAATAAAATCAGCGCTAATCCGCCGCTGAGTTTGCCGGCTGATGATGACGAGGATGATGACGCGCCGGCCAAAACCGAGGAGCAAAAAAAAGCTGAGTTGGCTCGTCTTATCGCCAAGGGCGGCGATTTATATCGCAACGGCGATTTGAAAACCGCCGTTTCCGCCTGCATCGCTTGCCACGGCCCTTATGCGGAGGGCAATCGCCCGGCGGCCTATCCTTCCTTGCATGCGCAGCATTCCGGTTACATTATCAAAACGCTGACCGATTTTAAAACCGGCGCGCGCGTCAAGAACAAGGAAAATATGATGTATATGATCGCCGTGAAAATGAGCGACGAGGAAATCAAAGCGGTGGCTTATTACATTGCCAGTTTGAAATAAGCGCTGCTTTTGTACGCGGCATTTTTTTGAACCTTATCCATTATTCTGTTTGAGAGTTTGACGATGATTAAATTATTAGCGTTTTTAGCTTTTTGGTGCTTAGCCTCGGCCGCGCGCGCGGAAGAGGGTTATGAGATTATCAATCCCGCGCAACCGGTTAAGAATCCGGATAAAATCGAGGTGATGGAGTTTTTTTGGTATGGCTGTCCGCATTGTTATAAATTCGAGCCGTCGGTAGCGGAATGGCTGAAAAAGAAACCGGCTAACGTGGAGTTTATCCGGCAGCCGGCGGTGTTCAGCGAATTATGGGGCAAGCACGCCAAGGCGTTTTACGTGGCCGAGGCCTTGGGCGTATCGGATAAGGTGCATGCGGATTTATTCGACACCATTCAAAACAAAAAAATTAAACTGGTCACCGAGGAGGAGTTGGGCAAATTTTTCGCCGCTCACGGGGTGAAGGAAGATGATTTTAAGGCCGCCTATAATTCTTTTGGCGTGAATACCAAATTGATCCAAGCGGAGGCGATAGGCCCGCGCTACGGCATTACCGGCGTGCCGACTATCGTGGTTAACGGCAAATACCGGGTGACCGGCTCTTCCGCCAAGTCGCAGGATAATATGTTGCACGTGGTGGATGAGATTATTAAGCAGGAAAGTAAGAAGTAGGGTTTAACATATCTACCTGAGATATGGAGAGCAATATAGGTTGGCGATGCATACGATTTAAAAGGTATTTGGACTTCGGGTCGTGATTTATACTAATGATCATTGACCCGCTCACGTTCACGTATTAGCAGGAGGAGGTGAAGCGGTGTTTAAACTTAATTGCCTCGATTCTGCAGTTATACTAAGAGTAAATTATGGATTCAGTCGTAATAGGTTATTCTATATTAGCTATTAATTAGTCAGGAAGATAGGTGTGTTATGTTCCGAGTGGAGTAAAATACATGGCGATAACTGAAGATGAGTTTTTAGCCGCCAACCGACGCGGCGAGGCATTAAAGATTTTATATCCAACCGTAAGCTCGGTTAGTTACGATCATCGAATTTCTTGGGAGATTATTACGCTATCCAACGATTTGGAACTTTCGTTTTCTACTAGGTTGGCGCAGGGACTAGAAAATGCTCGCCCAGCAGAGTTGGCGGATGCCGAGATATCTCCGTCCGGGTTGGGCGCGTATTTTCCTAAAATCGACGCGGATATTTATATTCCATCAAGACTAGGGGGTTTTATGGGTTCGAGGAAATGGATTGCAGAACTGGAAAAGCCATCTAAAGTTAATAGATTATAATTTATCGCTGTCTTTAGTTTTGCAACTTCTGATAAGGGACAGCGATTCCGTTTTTTCCAGGATTGGAGTTAGTGATTCATGGGAAAGAACTAGCTGGTGGATTAGTTTGGGATGTAGAAATACGGTATGCCCGCTTCTTATGTAAGTGTTAAAATGCGCATTAAGCTTTTAAGATTTATCCTTTGGTTTAGTTGTTTCACCCTAATTTGATAGCCTTCTAGTCCATACGAGGAATATCAATTTTGATAAGACGAAATTCAAATAATAACAATCGCTTAAAAGTTAAGGCACTGCCATTGGATGAATGTTTTGCCAAGACCTGGGTCAACGCAAACGGCGATAGGCTTTTAGGCCGCAAGGTGTTAAACCATTGCCAAATTGTTGGCGAAGTAGCGAGGGAACTTTTGACTAGAATGCCATATTGGCTGGTTGAAGTTTTATTTCCCAAAGGTTCCGAACTTATTGCCGCCGCGCATGATCTCGGCAAGGTTAGTCCAACCTTCCAAAAAAAAATTATTTCCTCAATATTTAGTCAACCAGATTTTCCATATTCTGAATTGGCTGGTGTAGACCCTAGTTTAGAAAACAGTTGGGGCGGTCATGCCGGATTGAGCCAAATCGCCGCCGAGGCCCTCAAGGTCGGGAAATACATTCCGGAAATTCTTGGGCAACACCATGGCTACTCACCCAATCCAGGTTTACGCTTGGCACATGATGAATCTTTTGGCGGTTCGGTTTGGCAGGAACGGCGAGCTGAATTGCTTGAGGATTTGCGAATGGTATTGCAAACTGATTTTCCTGTTGTGGATACCCCGCTGAAAGCTCGCGTGTTGGCTGGACTTACCACGGTCGCGGATTGGCTAGGTTCCGGTTCATTGTTTGAAAATCCCGCCGACGATTGGCGACCTCGTATTCAGCAGTCAATTAATAATGCCGGTTTTGTCAAGCCTTGTCTGATACGAGACCTTACTTTTTCAGATATTTTCAACGGGATGCAACCACGCGAAATACAGCGGAGTTTTATTGACAGTGTGGCCAAACCTGGTATGTATATTCTTGAAGCGCCGATGGGACTTGGCAAAACCGAGGCGGCGCTTTATGCCGCCTATCGCCTTTTAAGTCAAGATCAAGCTAACGGGCTTTATTTTGCCCTGCCAACACAACTCACTTCAGATAAAATTCACGACAGGGTAGAATGTTTTCTGCAACGGATTCTCGATCCCGCGAGTCCGCATCATAAGGTATTATTGTTGCACGGCAATGCGTGGCTTAAGGAAATGGAATTGGGTAAGGAAGGTAATCCCGGCGGCGATTGGTTTCAGTTTGGAAAAAGGGGCATTTTGGCTCCCTTCGCGGTAGGCACCGTCGATCAAGCTCTAATGGCGGTGATGAATGTCAAGCACGGTTTTGTACGCGCCTTTGGTTTGGCCGGAAAAGTAGTAATTCTTGATGAAGTACATACTTATGACAGTTATACCGGAACAATTTTAGATGAAATGGTAAAGGCGCTATTAGATTTGCATTGCACGGTGATTGTTCTAAGCGCCACGCTAACGACGCAGCGTAGAATTGCCTTGACAGGTAGGCTAACTTTAGTCGAAGATTATCCTTTGATTACCGCCTTGCCGCGAGATGGAGAATTAAGGGAACTAGCAACGGCGGAGATTGCCGATGTGCATTTGAAGCTAAGATGTGTGGAGGAAAGTGTAGCGTTAGAAGAAGTCTTGCTCCGGGCGGAACTGGGTCAACATGTGTTGTGGATTGAAAACACCGTCGCCGAGGCGCAAGCTTTATTCAAAATCGTGACTTCTCGAGCCGTATCGTTAGGTATCGAATGCGGTTTGCTCCATTCGCGCTTCACCAAACTTGATCGTCATCGTAACGATGACTATTGGGTTGGCAGGTTTGGTCGGGAAGGTTGGATGCAACGAGGCCAACAAGGGCGTATTCTGGTAGGAACTCAGGTATTAGAGCAATCCTTGGACATAGACGCAGATTTTTTAATCAGTCGGTTTGCGCCCAGTGACATGCTGCTTCAACGTATGGGTCGGCTATGGCGGCACGACGGCACTCCCAGGCCGATTGGCGCGGCGCGCGAGGTCTGGTTATTGACGCCGGCATGGCAAGAGGCGCTAGATCAACCCGAAAGAGCCTTCGGTAAATCCGCCAAGGTCTATAGCCCATATGTGCTTTGCCGTAGCCTTGAAGTATGGCGAGACTTAGAGCAAGTGGCCTTGCCAAGTCAGATTCGCTCGTTAGTTGAACAGACTTATGTCGCTCGTGAGGAGCAGGGTATATGGCTAACTCTTGCTCATCGATTGGAAAAGCAACGGCAAGATTTGCGGAGCATGGCTTTACTGGGCGTGTCTTCCTCTGTTCCTACCATGCCTGAGGCAAAAGCCAGTACGCGATATGGTGAGCAGGAGAGTGTTGAAGTATTGTTGATCAAAAGCTTTCAAATGGATAAGAGTCGGCGCGGCTTGGTTTTTCTATTACTAGACGACAGCATATTGTTTTTGCCTGAGCAAGCACGGGGTTTGTCCAATGTTGAACGGCGCGAGTTAGCGGCAAAGTTGCTAATGAATACCGTGCGGGTGCCTGCATACCTTGCGCCAATAGCCATGCCTGCAGAACAGTTACAAACTTTGCAATGCTATATTTATGTTGGCAAGGCCAAAAATGGCGAAAGCTTTTTACGTATTGCTAAACTAAAGGGCTGCGGTGAACTCGCGACATTGGACGGCGGCGCGCCATTATCGGGATATGCGTTGGCTTACGATCATTTAGGCTATCGCGCGGACAAAATTTAGTTAAGTCTGGTGGAGAAGACATGACAAGAGAAAACAGCTTCAACTTAATTGACGAACCCTGGCTACCGGTGGTGGATGTTGGTCTTGTCAGTTTGCGACAGATATTCAGTGAACCAACGTATCGTGCGCTAGGCGGCAATCCCCTGCAAAAAATAGCCATTACCAAGCTACTGTTGGCCATTGCCCAATCAGCGGCAACACCGGCGAATGACGACGAGTGGGCGATAATGGGCGAAAAAGGCATGGCTTCAAAATGCTTGGCTTATTTGGAAAAGTGGCATGACCGTTTTTGGCTATATGGCGAGAGGCCGTTTTTGCAGATGCCTGCAATTGCCTTGGCTGTGGTTCAACCCCTAGGAGCGGTATTACCCGAAGTGGCTACCGGCAACACTACTGTTTTGACACAAATTCATATCGAAAAATACCTTTCAAACGCCGATAAGGCTCTTTTGCTGTTGGTTTTAATGGGTTTTGGCATGGGTGGTAAAAAAACGGATAACAGCGTCGTATTGTCGCCTGGTTATTTAGGTAAAGTCAATGAAAAGGGGAAACAGGCGACTAGCAAGCCTGGACCTTCCTTGGGTTTTTCTGGCTTTCTCCACAGTTTTTTGCTGGGTGGAGAACTTATGGAAACACTTTGGTTGAATCTGCTAACGGCCGAACAAATCGCCGAAATGAGGGTTTTTACCGTCGGACTGGGCCAAGCGCCTTGGGAACAAATGCCAACTGGGGAAGCTTGCCCGGAGGCGATTAATCTACAATACAGCCTTATGGGGCGTTTATTGCCGTTGTCTCGTTTCTGTTTGTTGACCACATCTGGTTTGCATTATTCCGAAGGCATTGCGCATGCTGGTTACAAAGAAGGTATGGCCGATCCTTCCGTCGCGGTTGATTATACCGGCAAGGTTGCCAAGGTCTTATGGATTGATCCGGAAAAACGGCCATGGCGATTTTTAACAGCCGTACTTAGTTTTCTCGGCTCAAATAGCGCCAGCTATTACAACTGTCTACAAATACGGGGCGGCTTGAAACGCGCCCGTGAGCATGCACGGGCCTTGGGTGTTTGGTCCGGCGGTTTACGTGTTAGTAGCAATGCCGGCGAGCAATTTGTTTCCGGTTCCGACGATTTTGTTGAATCGGTTGTGATGTTGCCTAAGGCATATTTGGGCGAGATTTGGTTCAACCGCTTACAACAAGAAATGGTGGAGCTCGACCAACTCGCCAAAATTGTCTACAGCTCCACTCTAAATTATTTCAAGACCCAAGGCATGGATGGTAAACCCCAAGCCGCCTTGGCCAGCAATCTATTTTGGCAACTAAGTGAGCGCCAATTTCAAAAGCTGGTTGATGGCTGCGATGAACCCACGCAAGTCAAAGTCCTTCGCCTACGCTTCGCCGATTTCGTGCGCCAAAGTTACCGGCGCCAGTGCCCCAACGACACTGCGCGGCAGCTAGAAGCCTGGGCCAAAAACCAGCCCAATCTTGGGCGCTATCTAATAGACTCAACCCAACCACAGGAGGCCAAGGCATGAGTCAACATATCGAAATAATTAGCAAAAGCGCCGCTTTCATTAAATATACCATCGAGCGTTGCCAAGGGGACAATGGTCTGGCGGCGGCATTGCGCCGCGCTGATAATCCCGATACCGAATACCAAAGCTGGGAGCATTTGGCGAGTTTCATTGACTTGGAACAAAGCCGGCAACGGTTGCCTTACGCCGGAGTGGCTGCCGCAATTGCCAGAGCAAAGGCCGAGCATAACGGCTCGGTTGGCATAGGCAGAGCAATAGCTCGCTGTTATGATGAGGATAATCAGAGCGATCAGGCCAAGGCTAAGCTACGCCGACTCTTAGCCTGTGATCAGACGGAAGAGGTCTGCCGCATCTTGCGTCCTTTGTTTAGTTTGATCGACAGCAAGGCTGGAGTTCAGTTGGATTACGCTCGTTTGCTTGATGACCTATTGCGTTTCAGCAACGATTCGCAACGCGTGAAAAGCCGTTGGGCCCAGGATTTTTATCGGCACGGCGACAGTGAGAATAAGGAGGCAGAATGACCGATTTTGCGCCAACTCTATATGCCGCTGTTTTGCGTTTGTCGCGCGGTGATGCTAAGTTCTTGCAAATAACCGATGCTTATTCCGTGCATCGAGCTGTGTATAGTCTTTTCGATGATATTCGTAGCGAGGAACAAAAACAGGCGAGTTTGCCTAGCGGGATTTTGTATGCCGATCAGGGCGGTGATTTTCATCACCGGGCAATTTTGATCCTGGCTGATCGCATGCCTAATTTGACACCCGATTACGGTACGGTGGATTGTCGTGTTATTCAACCGGCTTTTTTGCAATTTCAACATTATGCCTTTCAGGTTACTGTCAATCCCAGCCGGCGCAATAGCGAGTCCGGCAAAATTATTGCCGTGCGAGAGCGAGAGGCGATTGTCGATTGGTTTATTGATCGAGCAGCCGCTTCATGGGGCTTCTCGGTAAACCCCGACAATCTCCAACTTGAAAAAATAACCGTGCAACGCTTTAGAAAACGGCAACAAATCATTACCCATGGCAGTGCTACCTTGAAAGGCGAATTGAAAGTTCTAGACCGTGAACGCTTCGTTGCCAGCGTTTGCCGTGGCATTGGCCGCGGCCGGGCCTTTGGTTTTGGATTGTTGCAAATCGTACCGCTTTGAAGGTTAACCACCTATTTAACAATATGAAGGAATTTATATGAATCAAGCAAATCCATTGAAAGGTGTACATATTGAATACCATATTCTGCAATCTTTCCCGGTCAGTTGTCTGAATAGGGATGATGTCGGCGCGCCGAAAACCGCCGTCGTTGGAGGAGTCACGCGAGCGCGGGTTAGTTCGCAATGTTGGAAGCGTCAAGTCCGTTTGGCCTTACACGAGTTGGGCGTGACGCACGGCAGTAGAACCAAATTGATTTCTCATTTGATTGCCGATGCTTGTAAAACAAAAGGCGCGACCGATGAGCAAGCAAAAGCTTGCGGCGATAAATTTGAACAGATATTTATCAAGAAAAAAGACGAAAAGAAGCCGAAAAAAGCCAAGGAAGGAAAAGAATCAGAAGAAATTAACTATCAGAATTCGGCGCAAGAAAAAACTGATACATTGCTTTTTTTGAGCCCAAGAGAAACAGCCGCCATTGCCGAGGCATTTGCGGCAAAGGATTTTACGCCCGAAGAAGTGATTCGCGAAAAAGATGTCAAAAAACAAGCTAAGGAAGCGGCGAAATTGCTGGGGGCTTTTTACAACACATCTGATGCGCTAGACATTGCATTATTTGGTCGCATGGTGGCTCAGGCCGCTGAATTGAACGTGGAAGCCGCCTCCGCTTTCTCTCATGCCATTTCCACCCACAAGGTCAGCAATGAAGTGGAATTTTTCACGGCGTTGGACGACGTGCAAAAGGAACCCGGCGCGGCTCACATGGGCAGCTTGGAGTTCAATTCAGCAACTTATTACCGCTATATTAGTCTTGATTTGGGACAACTTAGCCAAACATTGGTGGGTCAAGATTTGCCCGAAGCCGTTGAAGCTTTTACCAAGGCTTTGTTCTTGGCAATACCCGCCGCGCGCCAAACTACTCAATCAGGCGCATCGCCATGGGAATTCGCGAAGATTCTTGTGCGCAAAGGACAACGGTTGCAAGTGCCGTTCGAAACACCCGTAAAAAGCAAGGAGGGGGGATTTTTGCAGCCAAGCAAGGATGCCTTGAGCGCTTATTTGACGAGTAAAGAAAAATTAGTAGGTTCGTTGTTCGGCAAAATCGCCGAATACACTTGGGGTGAGGATGAAAATTTTAGCATTGACAATTTAATCGCCGAATTGAAAAGCCATGCGGTAGGCAGCCGATATGCGTAATCCTTGGCTGTTGCTTTGGTTGGAGGGTCCACTTCAATCTTGGGGTCACGATTCTAAATTTGGCCGGCGCGACACTCTTGGTTTTCCCACTAAATCCGGCATTCTGGGGTTGGTTTGCAGCGCCTTGGGAGCGGGCGGCGAACAGCGGGAATTACTGGCAGAATTCGCATGCCTGTCGCAAACAGTGATAGCCTACGCTCGCACGCGGCAGCAAGAAGGCGCTACAGTCAAACTGGAAAGAGAGCCTTTGCTGCGCGACTTTCATATGGTTGGTAGTGGTTATGATGATGCCGATCCTTGGACCAGCTTGTTGATTCCTAGAAAAAGCGATGGTGGCAAGGCGGTGGGCGGCGGCTCTAAAATGACCTACCGCTATCATTTACAGGATGCTTGCTTCGCGGTGTTGTTGCAAGTACCGGAGGATAGAGCTACATGCATTGTCGAAGCATTGCAAAATCCGGTTTGGGATGTCTATCTTGGACGGAAGCATTGCGCGCCCACGGAATTTATCTTTCGCGGTATTTTCGCGGATGACGATACCGCCAATTCCGAAGCTCAGGCCTTGGCTATCTCTAAGCAGCGGCTAGAGGATTTTCGAGTGCTTGATGGCGAGCATGAAGGCGAGGTTTTGACTTTGATGGATGTGCCCATACAGTTTGGCGAACAGAAACGCTACAGAGACCGGCGAGTGACCGTGGTTGCCTGATGGCGGCAATTGGCTTTTTAACAATTTGGATTTATGTTTGGCGCGGGTGCGTAATATGAGTGTGGAAACCAGTAAAAATCGTTTGCTGATTAAAGTCACCCGTGCCACGCTGCCGCAAGTAAAAAATAAATACCCATTTATCTATCTTGAACGCGGCAGGCTAGAAATTGATGATAGCAGCGTGAAATGGATAGACTGCGAAGCCAATGTGGTCCGCTTGCCAATTGCTACTTTGAATTGCCTGTTGCTCGGCCCTGGTACTAGCGTCACACATGAGGCAGTTAAGGTTATGGCGGCGGCTAATTGCTCGGTATGCTGGGTCGGCGAGGACAGTTTTTTGTTTTATGCCGCAGGACAAACACCCACCGCCGATACACGCAACTTTAAAAAACAAATGCTGTTGGCGGTTGATGCGGACAAGTCATTGGAAGTGGCGAGGCGCATGTATGCCCGACGTTTCCCCAAGGCTGAACTGGCCGGAAAAACTCTGAAAGAAATGATGGGCATGGAAGGTTACCGAGTGCGTGGTTTGTACGAATCAAAAGCCCAACAATATCAAATCGGATGGAAGGGTCGTGCTTATGTGCCTGGAAAGTTTGAACTGGGTGATATTACCAATCAAGTTTTGACCGCCGCGAACGCAGCACTCTATGGCATTTTGACTTCCGCAGTACACAGTATGGGGTACTCGCCGCATATCGGTTTTATACACTCCGGTAGTCCTCTGCCTTTTATCTACGATTTGGCTGATTTATACAAGGAACATTTGTGCATCGACTTGGCATTTGCGCTTACCTTGGACATGGCCGGGCGTTATAACAAGCACATGGTTGCGGAAGCCTTTCGCCGGCGAGTGATAGACATGGATTTGCTTGCTAACATAGGAAATGACATTGAAGATATTTTGGGGGATAAAAATGTTGGTCGTAATCGCTAATGATTTGCCGCCGGCAGTCCGCGGACGGATGAAGCTTTGGTTTGTCGAGCCTCGGCCCAATGTTTTTGTATCCGGCGTTAATGACGCAGTTGGCAAGGCGGTAGTGGATTATTTATACCAACACTGTCCACCGGAAAGCGGCCTTTTAGTGTTTCGGAGAATTAATCAAGCGCCAGGATACGAAATTCGCGGTATTGGTGATACTAAACGCAGTATCGTTGATATTTCTGGTCTACAATTGGTGCTGGAAAAGGCATTGGTTGATACTGACAGCAATTGCTAAATACAATATATTGTGTTAAATATTGCCAAGCATCACAATTTGTTGGTGTCTTCCCCACGCCCGTGGGGGTGTTTCCGTATGATAGCACTCATTGAGAGCCGCCTCAATGTCTTCCCCACGCCCGTGGGGGTGTTTCTAGTATACTCGTACCCGACAACACCATTGGCCGGTCTTCCCCACGCCCGTGGGGGTGTTTCTACGAAAATTGCAGTTATTATGACATAAACGCCGTCTTCCCCACGCCCGTGGGGGTGTTTCCGGCATTTAGCTGTAATCATCGCCGCTATTAATGTCTTCCCCACGCCCGTGGGGGTGTTTCTTCGTGTGGCACGTAAACTTCATCGCCTACTTTGTCTTCCCCACGCCCGTGGGGGTGTTTCTGTGTGCTATCATGGTGTCAACAACAGTTGCCGGTCTTCCCCACGCCCGTGGGGGTGTTTCTATCAAAAAGACAATACAGAAAAGCGACCACAGGTCTTCCCCACGCCCGTGGGGGTGTTTCTGCGCCTGCTTCTCTTTTGTTTGTCGCGCAATCGTCTTCCCCACGCCCGTGGGGGTGTTTCCAGTCTGTGACGGGCCATGTCATTGCCGGCGGTGTCTTCCCCACGCCCGTGGGGGTGTTTCCTCGGTCAAAGCCTTTGCTGTATAAAATGTTTTGTCTTCCCCACGCCCGTGGGGGTGTTTCTCAGAGCGTTATCTCGATTTACGCACGAATGAGGTCTTCCCCACGCCCGTGGGGGTGTTTC
>CAIYSZ010000047.1 GCA_903928965.1 uncultured Pseudomonadota bacterium | reverse complement strand
CGGGGCCGGTGACGCTGCCGGTGCAGGCGGGGTTTGGTCGTTGCCGAGAATTAAGGGCATGCCATTCTTGCCGGAGCCAATGATTACGACTTTGGGATTGGGCGAGTCCGCGAGGGTTTGCGTCGCCATGATGCCCTTATGCATTAAATTTGTCGGTGTTAAGGTGTCATTGACCAGCTTGTTGTAGTTTCTGATAGCGTCCGCCTCAATTTTTAGGCGTTCGCCTTCTTGACCGGCGGTTTTTATCCGAAATTCATAGGATTTTAGAAATTCTTCCTGTTTTAACTTGTCTTCAATAGCGCTAATGATCTCCGGCGGCAATACGATGCTGCGAATGATAATATCCTCCACATGCACATAGTTCCGGCCAACCTCATCCAGTGCGGTGAGGATGGTCTTGGTCAACAAGCCTTCTTCATTGGTATAAATTTGCTCGGCGGTATAGTTCCCTAAGGATTTCCGCATCACTGATTCAATTTGCGGGAGGATAACTCTTTGCAAATAATCTGGGCCAATGCGTTGGTGTAAAATGCCCAATAAATCATATTCCGGCAGATATCGCACCGCCAGCGCCAGGTGGATGGTCAAGCCTTTGTTGGAAATTACATCGAATTCATGCAGCGCCACCTGCTTGCGGACCTGGTAAATGTACATGATGTCCCATGGCTTGATAATGTGCAGCCCTTCAGGATAAATAGTGTCGGTGTCGGTACCGCCGCCCAAGCGATGGTAGAGCACGCCGGCTTCTCCAGAGTCAATGGTGACGATGATGTTATTAAAGTAAAAAGCGAAAATTAAAGCGGAAACCAGCAGCAAGGGCAGCGAATAAGGCTTGATATTCTGGAATAATCTGCCGCCAAAGGTAATTGCTGCAGCTATGGGGGTGATAATACCGCCGCCGCCCATGCCGCCAGCGGCGGCTGAACCGCCGCCCGCCCCGCCAATTCCGCCCATAGGTAAGGTGGCGGCGACCAGCACTCCAAGAACGTCGGCAGGATTATCGTTCGGATCGGTAAAACCAAAGTCGCCGGCGCTAAATTGATAATTGCTTTGCTTTTCGGCGCCGCCATGACTAGCGTCTACCTTAAAGGCCAGGGTTTGGGTTTTGTGTGCTTTGCCTCCGGAGGCGGAAATGGCTTGATAGCTGAGTGAAGACGCATTATTGCCGGGAACGGCAGAAAAACTTAAGCCGCCGAGTTGTGTTAGTGGAATAAATTGATCAAAGCTAACAGGCGAGCCGTTAAAGTTTAAAACGCCATCTTCAATAGGCGGCAAATTGATAATGGTGACGCCGGTGAAATTTTGATGGGGTTTGTTCAAAATTGGCGGTGGAGTATTAACAACCGGCATGTCAAAGGCTATGGTTTTTGGCGCGGGATCAGTGTTTTGGCCGCCGTTAAGTGTGCTGCCGTCATTAACGACTTGAAAATTGAAGGCGCCAACTTGTGGCCCGCCGGCGTTGGCGGCAGGAGTGAAGTGTAAGCCGCCGAATTGAGCTATCGACACAAACTGGCCGGCGCGCACTGCAACGCCGTTTAGGCTCAACTGTCCTTGAGCGGCAGGCGGTAACGAGCTAATGACGACGCCGGCAAACGCATCCTGCGGATAGTTGGG